>JBGPLH010000039.1:0-16034 GCA_041486365.1 Thermodesulfobacteriota bacterium
GCCTTGTGGACGCGGGCGCGGCGACCGCCCGGGAAGTGCGCGATCTCCTCAAGCAGGAGGGACGCCTGCGGCTGGCCGCCGCGGGCGGGGGGGCGAGGCGCGACACGGAGCACCTCTTCTACGTCACGGACGCGCACGAGCGCTTCGTGAAGGTGGGGAGCCGGTTCCTCGGTCGGGACCTCGCCGGTGTGATTACGGTGGAGCTGTGAGGCCGCGCGTTCGGGTCACGCCGGCAGGACCACGGGGGGACGATGATCCCGGGCTTCAATCACAACGTGCGTTACAAGGGCAGGATCTACCACGTCCAGACGGAGGACAGTGGCGAGCGGAACCCGCACATCACGACGTTGCTGTACCAGGCCGGGACGATCCTCGCCCGCAAGCGGACCTCCTACGCGGATATCCTGTCCTCCGCGCAGCGCGGGGTGGTGGTGCGCGATCTCATGGAAAAGCAGCACAAGGAGATGCTCCGGCTCCTGAAGTCGGGCCGCTTCGATGGCGTGGACGGGAACGCTGCCGCGGATCTGTCGCCCGCCTCCGACGCGCGCGAGGAATCGCTGGACGAGGAGATCGTCGGCTACCTCGCCGGGGATCCCGCGCGCAAGCGCCCCTGAGGCGTCGCGGGTCATCAGAGTCGGCCCTCGCTGCGCGAGGGACCTCCGGGCGAGGGACCTCATATCAGATCCTGTCGGCCCTCGCTGCGCGAGGGACCTCCGGCCGGGACGCCCGACCATGATCCAGATCTCCAATGTCTCCAAGTCCTACGCTCGGGACGCGGCCGCGCTCGCGGGCGTGAACCTCCAGATCGGCAAGGGGGAGTTCGTCTTCCTCACGGGCGCGAGCGGCGCGGGAAAGTCCACGCTGCTCAGGCTGCTCTTCGGGGCGGAGAAGCCCACGGAAGGGCAGATCCTGATCAACGGGCGCAACCTCTCCCGCATGCGCGCCTCGCACATCCCGGAGCTCCGGCGCAGGATCGGCGTCGTGTTCCAGGACTTCAAGCTCCTGAAGGACCGCACTGTCTTCGAGAACGTCGCGGTGGCGCTCGAGGTGCTCGGCCAGCCGCGCGTGATCGTTCAACAGAAGGTGTGGCGCGTGCTCAAGTCGGTGGGTCTCGCGCACAAGATGCACGGCCATCCGCTGATGCTTTCCGGCGGCGAGCAGCAGCGCGTGGCGATCGCCCGCGCCATCGTGAACGAGCCCGACATCCTCTTCGCCGACGAGCCGACGGGGAACCTCGACCCCGATCTGACCATCGAGATCATGAAGCTCCTCCAGCAGGTGAACGCCCGCGGTACCACGGTGATCATTGCCACCCACGACCCTGAGCTGCTGCGGCGGTTCAACAAGCGGCAGGTCGTCCTCGACCGGGGTCGCGTCGTGGCCGACCTCTAGCGGCGCGCGCCGGTTCCCGGGATGCATCGCATCGTCTACTTTCTGAAACGTGCTTTCCGGGGCATCCGCGGAAACCCCACGGTGAGCCTGCTGTCCGTGATCACGATCGCGGTCTCCCTCCTCACGCTCGGCGCTTTTCTGCTCCTCTACCAGAACCTCCGCGCCTCGGCGGCCACCTGGGGCGGCGACGTGCAGGTCGTCGCGTACCTCGCCGAGGGGATGGCGCCCGACGAGGTGAACCGGCTCTTGGAATCGATCTCGGGCCTGCCTGAAGTGTCGGCGGTGAAGTACGTCTCCCGGGAGGACGCGCTCGCCCGCTTCCGCCGGGACCTCGGCGGGCAGGCGGGGGTCCTCGAGGGGCTCTCGCGCAACCCGCTCCCCGCCTCGCTCGAGGTGACGCTGCGCGAGGGAGGCGCCGGCCCCACCGCCGTCCGCACCGTCGCGGGCCGGGTGCGCGGCATAGGCGGTGTGGAGGACGTGCAGTACGGCGAGGAATGGATCGCCCAGTACGGCGCCTTCATGAACTTCCTGCGGATCCTCGGCCTCCTGCTCGGCGGTTTCCTCCTGGCCGGCTCGTCCCTCGTCGTGGCCAACACCATCCGGCTCGCCGTGTACGCGCGGCGGGAAGAGCTCGAGATCCTCTCGCTGGTCGGCGCGAGCAAGCCCTTCGTGCGCATCCCGTTCCTGATCGAGGGAGTCCTCCAGGGAATCCTCGGCGGGGCGCTGGCTCTCGCGATCCTCTATGGCGCGTACCGAACCGTGGAGCCGCGCCTGTCGAAGTCCCTTCTCCTCGCCGCGGGGCATCTCGATCTGGCATTCCTCCCGGCGGAGGCGGTCCTGGCGCTCCTCGGGGTCGGCGCCGCGGTGGGCCTGATCGGATCGGCCCTTTCCGTGGGACGCTTCGGACGCTCATGAGATCGCGCGCGCCGGTCCTGCTCACCGCGTTCGTGCTCCTGGGCGGCCTCGCCATCACCGCGCTTCCCTGCCGCGCCGATGAGAAGCCGCCCGCGGTCTCCCCGGGAAAATCGGGCGCGGCGAGGGCGCCGGGTCGCGGGAGCGCTTCGAAGGCGGGCCCGGCCCGCGACCCGCAGGCCGAGCGGCTGCGAGCCCTGCAGAAGCAGATCGAGCGGGAACAGCGCGCCGTGCACGCGGTGGAAGAGGCCCGCGCGCCGCTCGTCGAGAGCCTTCGCGCCATGGACCAGACGCTCGCCGGCGTCGAGGAAGCTAGCCTCGCGGCCGAGCGGGAGGCCCACTCTGCCGAGGCTGCGTTCGCGAAGGCCGAGGCGGGGATGGCAAGCCTGGAGGAAGAGCGCCGGGCGCTCGAGGCGCATCTGGCCGAAAGGCTTCGCGCGCTTTACAAGTTTGGGCGCGTAGGTTACGTTCGTATTTTGTTTTCCTCGAAGGATTATCAGGACTTCGCGCGCCGCAGCCGTTTCCTGGGGCGCGTCGTCGCCTCCGACGCGGAGCTGGTGGGCGAGTACCGGAGCGGGATCGCCGCCCTCCAGGCTGAGCAGGGACGGCTGGATGCCGCGCGCCGCGTCCTCGAGGGCCGGCGAGAGACCGTGGCCGCCCGCCAGGGTGAGGCGGAGGCCCGGCGGGGCGAGAAGATCGCCCTCCTCGCGAAGCTCGATCAGGAGAAGGACGCGCGGGAGGAGGCGCTTCGGGATCTGGAGCGCTCCGCGGGAGCCCTTCAGGGCGTTTTCTTCCGGCTCCGCGAGGTCGGACCCCCACCGGAGAGTTCGGGGGTGGGCGGGATGGGCGCCGGAACACCGGCCGAAGGGCAGGCGTTGCCGGCTCCGGGCGCGGCGGGCGCTTTCCCCCAGCTCAAGGGGCAGCTTCCGCTCCCGGCCGAAGGGCGCATCATCAAGACCTTTGGCCTTCGCACCGATCCGGAGTTGAAGACCCAGATCCGCTCCAACGGCATCACGGTCCGGGCCCCCTACGGGGCGCCGATTCGCGCCGTAGCCGACGGGCGGGTGCTGTACGCGGGCTGGTTCAGGGGCTACGGCCGGATCCTGATTGTCGATCACGGAGAGGGGTACTACACGCTGGTGGCCCACGCGTCGGAGCTGCTCCGGCACGTCGGCGACCCCGTGCGGGCCGGAGAGGAAATTGCCCGCGTGGGTGACTCGGGATCGCTGGAGGGGCCGGTCGTCTACTTCGAGATCCGGAAGGAAGGCAAACCCCTCGACCCGAACGAATGGTTCAGGAGCTAGGTTTCAAGACACCGGGAGGCTTTCGATGGGCAGGAGAAGTATCGGACGGCTGTTCTTCTTCGTGACCGTCCTTGCCGCCGTTCTGGCGATCGCCGTGGCGTCTACACGCCTCGGCATGGCGGCCGGGAAATACGAGGAGCTGGCGGTCTTCAACAACGTCCTCTCGATCGTGGAGAAGAACTACGTCGAAGCGGTGGACGACAAGAAGCTCATCGAGGGCGCGATCAACGGAATGCTCTCCTCGCTCGATCCCCACTCCAACTACCTTGACCCCGACACCTTCAAGGAGATGCAGGTCGAGACGAAGGGCTCCTTCGGAGGTCTGGGGATCGAGATCACGATCAAGGACGGCTACGTGACGGTCGTCTCGCCGATCGAGGGGACCCCGGCCTACAAGGTCGGGATCCAGCCGGGCGACAAGATCGTGAAGATCGAGGGGAAGAGCACGAAGAACATGACCCTGATTGACGCCGTGAAGATGATGCGCGGCCCCAAGGGCAGCAAGATCACCATCACGGTCTTCCGCGACGGGATGTCGAAACCGGAGGATTACACGATCACGCGAGACGTGATCAAGATCCAGTCGGTGCGGGCCAAGCTGCTCGACGGCGGGATCGGCTACGTGAAGGTGGCCTCCTTCCAGGAGGGGACGGACAAGGATCTCCACGAGGCCCTCGGCAAGTTCCGCAAGGAGGGAAAGATCCGCGGCGTTGTTCTCGATCTCCGTAACAACCCGGGCGGCCTGCTCGATCAGGCCGTGAAGGTTTCCGACGAGTTCCTCGACAAGGGGCTGATCGTGTACACGGACGGCCGGGTCGAGAACCAGCGGATGCGCTTCGAGGCGACGAAGAAGAAGGGCGTCGAGAAGTACCCGATGGTGGTCCTGGTGAACGGAGGCAGCGCGAGCGCCTCAGAGATCGTGGCGGGCGCGCTGCAGGATCAGGATCGCGCGCTGATCCTCGGCACGCAGACCTTCGGCAAGGGGAGCGTGCAGACGATCATTCCGCTCGAGGACGGAAGCGGGCTCCGGCTCACGACGGCGCGCTACTACACGCCGAAGGGCCGCTCGATCCAGGTGAAGGGCATCACGCCCGACATCGTCGTGCGCCCCGCCCGGCCCAAGGGAGAGGCCGCGCCCTCCGAGGAGGACGAGGGCCTGATGCTCCGCGAGGAGAACCTCGACGGGCACATTGCCGGCCCGGGGGAGAAGCCGCAGGAGAAGACCGGGAAGCCCAAGCCCCAGAGCAAGGAAGAGGAAATCATCGAGGCGCCCCCCGATCAGCGGGCGCAGCTCGGTGACACGAAGGCCGACGTCCAGCTGGCCCGCGCCGTCGAGCTGCTGAAGTCCTGGCACGTCTTCGAGGGGCTCGCGCGCAAACGGGCCTCCTGACAGCCGGAGAAGCAAGAGCACGGAGGAGGCCGGACCGGAAGGTCCGGCCTTCGCGTTGATGGCCCCGCCCCGCCCGGTCGGCGCCTCCGGCGCAGCGCCCCACCGGGTCCCTTCCGTCGCGCGGCACGAACGACTATCCTCACTCCGCGAAGGCCGTCCTGCGGCAAGAGGGAAGGAGACGATGACCGATCAGCGTCGGGCGAGAAGCCCTGCCGTGGGGCGCCGCCACATGGCGGCGACGAGCCACCCGCTTGCCACCCTCGCGGCGCGCGACGTGCTGCGCGAGGGGGGCAACGCGGTCGACGCGGCGGTGTCGGCCGCAGCCGTGCTCGGCGTCGTGGAGCCGCACGCCACGGGAATCGGCGGCGACTGCTTCGCGCTCCTGTACCGCGCGCGGGACCGGCGCTTCCTCGGGCTGAACGCGAGCGGGCGGAGCGCGCGCGGGGCGACGGCCGACGAGGTGCGCCGGCGCGGGCTCGACACGATCCCCCTGCGCGGGATCCTCCCCGTCACGGTTCCCGGCGCCGTGGACGGCTGGTCCGAGCTTCTTGAAGTGGCGGGCACGATGCACCTCGCGCGCGTGCTCGCCCCCGCGATCCACATCGCGCGGGAGGGGTACGCGGTGACGCCGGTCGTGGCGCGGGAGTGGGCGGGCGCCTTCGAGATGGGGCTGCTCGCCTCGCGGAGCGCACGGGAAGCCTGGGCCCCTGCGGGTCGCGCGCCGCGCGCGGGCGAGCGCTTCTCGCAGCCCGATCTCGCCCTCGCGCTCCAGCACATCGCGGAAGGCGGCCGGGACGCCTTCTACGACGGCCCCCTCGCGAAGCGCATCGTCGCGTTCTCGGAGACCGAAGGGGGCTGGCTCACGCGGGAGGACTTCTCCTCGCACCGATCGGAGTGGGTGGAGCCGATCTGGATCGACTATCGCGGCCCGCGCCTGCTCGAGCTGCCGCCGAACGGGCAGGGGATCGCCGCGCTGATCGCCCTGGGGATCCTGGAGCGCGCCGGGCAAGAGGTTCCGCCCTTCGGTTCCGCGGATCACCTGCACCCGATGATCGAGGCGGTGAAACTCGCCTTCGCCGACCGCAATCGATACGTCGCCGACCCCCTTCGCGCCCCGCTCCCCATCGAGGGATTGCTCTCCGCCGCGTATCTGGAGGAGCGCGCGCGGCTCTACGATCCGCGCCGCGCCTTGGAGGCCCCGGAATCGGGCAAGCCGCGGGCGAGCGACACGGTGATCCTCGCCACGGCCGACGCCGACGGGAACATGGTGGCGCTGATCAATAGCCTCTACTTCCCCTTCGGCGCGGGATTGACCGTGCCGGGCACGGGCATTACCCTGCACAACCGCGGCGCCGCCTTCACGCTCGACCCCGATCATCCCAACCGCCTGGAGCCCGCCAAGCGCCCCTTCCACACGCTCGTGCCCGCGATGCTCCTCCGCGATGGCGCGCCGCTGGCGGCCTTCGGTGTCATGGGAGCGGACATCCAGGCCCAGGCCCACGTGCAGGTGGTCTCTCATCTCGTGGACCGCGGGATGGATCTGCAGAGTGCGATCGACGCACCGCGCTTCTTTTACCTGGGGGGGAGGCGCGTGGCGCTGGAGGCGCCGCTGGTCGACTCGGCGGCGAAGGAGCTCGCCGCCATGGGCCACGAGGTTGGGGGTCCTGAGGAAGTGCCCTTCCCGCTCTCCTTCGGGGCGGGGCAGGGCGTGATGCGCGATCCGGAGACCGGCGCGTGGCTCGGCGGCAGCGACTCGCGCAAGGACGGGTTCGCGCTGGGGGAGTGATAGGCAAAGGGGGAGAGACCATGGGTGAAGAGCTGCGCGCATCGGATGTGATCGTCGTCGGTGCGGGACCCGCGGGATCCATTGCCGCGGTCATCCTCGCGCGCGCGGGGGTCCGCGTGACCCTGTTCGACAAGGCAAGGTTTCCCAGGGACAAGATCTGCGGCGACGCGGTCGGCCTGGACGCCGTCCGGGTGCTCCGGCGCCTCGATCTCCTGGCATCGGTCCACGACGCCGGGGCGGTTCCCATCTCCGAGACCTTCCTCACATCCCCCGGGGGGAAGTCGGCCCGTTTCGTCGCACCACCGGCGACGCCCCAGAAGCGAGGCTTCATTCTCCCCCGTCTGATCCTCGACCGCGTCCTCGTCGAGGCGGCGGTGAAGTCCGGGGCGAACCTGGTCGAGGGCTTCAAGGTTCGGGGACCGATCCTCGAGAACGGGCAGGTGGTGGGGATCGAAGGGGGCACCGAGAAGGGGCAGGCGCAATCCTGCCGTGCGCCCGTGGTCATCGCGGCCGACGGGGCTCATTCCGTCCTCGCGCGCACGCTCGGACTGCGCCGCGCCCATCCGCGGGGGCGGGCCTTCGCGGTCCGGGCGTATTACGAAGGGGTCCAGGGCCTGGGCTCCTCGCTCGAGCTGCACTACGTGAAAGAGATCCTGCCGGCCTACGGCTGGATCTTCCCGACGGGACCCTCCACCGCGAACGTCGGCATCGGGGTGTGGGGGGGCGAGCGGGACAGCAAGGAGCTTCGCCCTCTTCTGGACAAGTTCGTCACGCAGAATCCCTTTGCCCGGCAGCGGCTGGCCGGGGCGAAGGAGGTGACCCCGTTGCGGGGGTGGCCGCTGGATCTCGGGAACAACGCGGGTCGCTGCTCGCGCGCCGGCCTTCTCGTGATCGGTGATGCGGCGTCCTTCGTCGATCCGATCACCGGAGAGGGAATCGGAACGGCCCTCGTCTCGGCGGAGTTGGCCGCCGCCACGGCCCTGGAAGCCCTGAAGCACGGCGAGTTTTCCGAGCGCAAGTTCCATGGCTACGATGCGGCCTGGCGGCGGAAGCTCGGATGGGATTTCCGCGGTGGCGCCGCGCTGCAACGCCTGATGGCCCGCCCGGGCGCCGTGGAAGCGATCATCGGGCGCGCGGCGCGCGATGAAATGATCGCGGCCCTCATCAGCTCCATCGTGGGCGGAGCCATCCCGAAATACCTCGCGTTCCATCCATTGGTCCTGGCCCGATTCATGTTCGGAAAACGGATGCCGCTCCCGGGGCCCCGCCGGCGAAAGCGCCCGGAACCCGCCCCCGGCGGGCGAGGAGAGCGCGATGCGTGACGTGGTCGTCGCCGGCGTGGGCATGACGAATTTCGGGGTCTTCCCCGAGCGGCGTCTCGAGGATCTGATCCACGAAGCGGGGAAGGCCGCGCTCGCCGACGCGGGACTCTGGGACGAGCGGAGCGCGATCGAGGCGCTCTACGTGGGAAACTTCTCGGCCGAGGGGTTCAGCCATCAGAACCATCTCGCGCCGGTGGCGGCGCGGGCGCTGGGGCTTTCGGGCATTCCGGCCACGCGCACGGAGGGGGCCTGCGCATCCAGCGGCCTCGCAATGCGCGAGGCGTCGCTTCTGGTGATGGCGGGCGTGTACGATCTCGTTCTCGTCGTCGGCGTCGAAAAGATGAACGGGTTGCTCGAGACGGCGGGCGTCACGCGGGTGCTGGCCGAGGCGGCCCACGCGCGGGAGGAGATGGCGGCCGGGGCGACGTTCCCGTCGCTGTTCGCGATGATCGCGCGGCGGCACATGCACCAGTACGGCACGACGCGGGAGATGCTCTCCTCGGTCGCCGTGAAGAATCACCGCCACGGGTTGCACAACCCGCGCGCCCACATGCGAAAGGAGATCACGCTCGAGAAGGCCATGGCCGCCCAGCCCATCTGCGATCCGCTGAACCTCTTCGACTGCTCGCTCGTCTCCGACGGCGCGGCGGCCGTGGTGCTCACGACGGCCGATCGGGCGCGCGGGCTCGCCGGGACGCCGATCCGCGTCATCGCCGCGGGGCAGGCATCCGATCTCCCCTGCCTCCACGACAAGCCCGACATCACGGTCTCGCGGGCGACGGTGCTGGCGGCGAAGCGGGCCCTCGATCATGCGGGCCTCCGGCCCTCGGACGTGGATCTGGCCGAGGTGCACGACTGCTTCACGATCGCCGAGATCCTCGCGACGGAGGACATCGGCTTCTTCGAGAAGGGGAAGGGCGGACCGGCGGCGCTGGAGGGCGCCACCACGTTCGGGGGTGTCATCCCGGTGAACGTGAGCGGCGGGCTGAAATCGAAGGGCCATCCGGTGGGCGCGACGGGCCTGGCCCAGGTGGTCGAGGTGGTGACGCAGCTTCGCGGAGACGCGGGCGAGCGCCAGGTCAAGGGCGCCGAGGTCGGCCTCACCCACAACCTCGGCGGCTCCGGCGCGACCTGCACCGTGCACCTGTTCCGGAGGGAGTCGTGAGCGCGGGGAGCGTGGCGGGGATGCACTGCGGCGCCTGCGGCGCACAGACGGCGCCGCCGCAGCCGGTGTGCCCGAAGTGCGGGGACGACCATCGGCTAGAGGCGCGGGCGATCCCGGGGGAAGGGCGGCTGTACAGCTTCACGATCGTGCGCGTGCCGCCGGAAGGTCTCGAAGGCGACGCGCCCTATGCGCTGGGCATCATCGAGCTGCCGGGCGGCGCGAGGATCACGGCGCGGATCGACACCAAGGATTTCGATGCGCTGGTGGTGGATGGGCCTGTGCGACTCGCGCGGGAACAGAAGGGCGTTTATTTCTTCGCGCCGCCGGATTGAGGAACGGAGCTCGCGAGGATCTGGAAGGGGGCGACACCCCTCGCGCCTCAACCCAGGGTCCGGAACCCCGCTGAGGCGGCGCAGAGCGCCGCCCTCCCAAACGGGCAGAGGGCGTCACGCCGCCCCCGCCGGCCCCCGCCACGGCTCGTCATCCCGATTCAGGTAGATGACCACATCGAGATCCGCGGCGATGTACTCCCGCAGCCGGTCCTCGACCCACTTCAGCGTCCCCTCGTCCACGTCGCCCTTGACCCGCACCTCCACGGTGAGGTCGTAGGCGTCCACGAACTGGATCTCGTAGTTCTTCTTTGCCAGCTCCGGCGCGACGCCGTTCTCGACGGTGGCCTCCGCCCGAAGCCGGAGCTCCATGTCGGCGAAGTGGATGTCCTCGTCGGTGACAGTGGGGGGCAGGCCGGCCATCTCGCCCAGGATCCCCTCCACGTCCACCCGGCAGGACCCGCAGGTGCCGGCCGCGTTGCAGACCTCGGTCACGTCATCGACGGTCTTGCAGCCGTGCTCCTGGATGATGTGGCGCAAGCGCGTGTCGCTGATCCCCATGCACTTGCAGATGAGACGCTTGATCGGACCCGGCATGGAGTTTCCCGGTGGGCCAGGGGGGTTGTGGCGGACTTCCGCCCGGCCGGGGCGCGCAGGATCCCCGGGGCGCCGAGAAGGCACCGATGATTCCTATCGGCCGAAGGGGCTCCGGACTCAAGGGCCCGCGCCTTGACCCCCGGGAGCCCGCCCGATAACGTGGCCGCGGGATCGGTATCCACCGAAGGGGGCCCGATGGTCGAGATCGAACGGGACGCGCCGCGTGAGCCCAGGGAGCGCCCGCCGTCCGCAACGATCCTGGCGGCGCGCGCATCCGAGATCCCGGAGGGGGGCTGCAAGCTGATCGCCCACGGCCACAGCCGCATCGCCATCTTCCGCGTGGAGGGCGCCCTGTACGCGATCGACGATCACTGCCCCCACGAGGGCTGGAGCCTCGCCTCCGGCACGATCGAGGGATCAGTGCTGACCTGCGTGGGCCACGATTGGCAGATCGACGTCCGGTCGGGCGCCTGCCTCACGATGAGGAAGTACCGCGTGAAGCGCTTCGAGGTGATCGTCGACGGTGACGAGGTCTGGCTCAAAGTGCCCGCCGAGCAGGAAGGCGCTCCGGGACCCTTCCGGGGAGGCGCTCGATGACGGTCTGGATCCTGGTGGCGATGTTGCTGGTCGGGCTCGCTTTCTGGGTGACGCGGCTGCGCGATCGCGTCGCCCGCCTCGACGACGCGCTCCGCGAGCTGCGCTCGGACGCTTACGCCGAGCAGTACGACCTGCGTGACAAGGTCTCACTGCTGGAAGAGGAGATCCGCAAGCTCGGGTTCGAGCAGCGCCGCCGCGCCGGCACGCTCCGGGTCACCGCGGGGACCACGATGGGCGAGGCGCTCGCGATGCACCCGCTCGTGCAGCCGCTGCTGGAGAGCTTCGCCACGACCGGCTGCTCGATCCGGGAGGTCTCCGCACAGCAGACCCTCGAGCAGACCGCCCGCGACTACAAGGCCGACCCGGTCGCTATGGTGGCGAAGCTCCAGGCGCTCCTCGACGACCCCGACCACTTCCAGATGCCCGCGCGCGGCGAGGTGCGGGTGGCGGAGCCGGGGAGCCTGCTCCAGATCGATCTGAAGTCCTAGGTTGGGGGTCGCGCGAGCAGCAAGCCGATCACCTCCTCATCCGCCGGCAGCATCTCGTAGGAAGACAATTCCGAGGGCTTGGCCCAGGCGTGCTCGAGGCCGCCGGAGGCGTGGTCGAGGGGTCGCGCGTCCGGATCGATCGCGCAGCGATAGAAGAGCAGCAGCACCCGGCGGTCGGGGTAGTCGTGGAACTTCACCTGGAAGATCCCCCCGACCTCGACATCCACGCCGAGCTCCTCGCGGATCTCCCGGGCGAGGCACGCCTCCGGAGTCTCTCCCTCCTCGAGCTTTCCCCCAGGGAACTCCCAGTAGCCGGGCATGAAGCCGCCGGGCGGGCGGCGCGCGATGAGGAGCGCGCCGTCGTCCCTGGAGACGAG
Source organism: Thermodesulfobacteriota bacterium (assembly GCA_041486365.1). GTDB lineage: Bacteria > JAUYMQ01 > JAUYMQ01 > JAUYMQ01 > JAUYMQ01 > JBGPLH01. The sequence continues at coordinate 11,660 of JBGPLH010000039.1, forward strand.
ACCCGCGGCGACGATCAGGAAGGGAAGGGGGCGGGGCGGATCGGCCACGTCACTCGTAACCCAGCTCGGCCAGCTCGTGCTCCCGGAAGCCGAGATAGTGCCCCACCTCGTGGAGCACCGTCTTGCGGATCTCGTCCAGCAGCTCCTCCCGGGTGGTGGCCACCTTCTCGAGGTTCTTGCGGAAGAGGAGGATCTGGTCGGGGACCGTGGCCTGGGCGAGCGAGGTCTTCTCCTCGTGCGGGGTGCCGACGAAGAGGCCGAGGATCTGGGGGCTCACGTTGTCCTCCGACACGACCCGGCGAGAGGGGAAGTCCTCCACGAGGACGGGAACATTGTGGAGGAACTCGCGCATGGGCGGATCGAGGGAGTCGAGGGCCTCCTCCGCCACCCGCTCGAAATCGTCGGGGGCGATCTCGAAGGGCAACGGGTAGTGATCGGCGTCGATCCCCGCGGCGCGCCCGAAGCACTCCCGGGCCTCGTCGCTCCGGCCGAGCTTTTCCAGCGTCAGGCCGCGGCGGTAGTGCGTGTCGGGATCGTCCGGCGCGAGTCGGATGGCCTTTTCCAGATCGAGGAGCGCCTTGCGGTAGTTCCCCTGCTCGAAGAGGATCCCGCCGCGCAGGGCGATGAACTCCGCCCGATCGGTCGCGAGGCCGATGGCCTTCTCGGCCATGGCGAGCGCCGCGCGCAGGTCGCCCAGCGTGAGGGCCGCCTTGGACTTGATGAAGTAGGCGTCGGCCGCATCGATCAGCTCGAGGGGGCGCTTGAGCAGCCGGTCGCAGACCGTCTGGCCCTCCTCGGGGCGGCCGAGGTGATCGACGAGGAGCTCGGCGCGATTCAGCGCGGCCTTCACGAACCCGGGCTCCAGCCCGAGCGAGCTCTCGAAGGACGCAAGCGCATCCTCGTGGCGGCCGAGCATCATGAGCGCGTTGCCGCGGCTGTTCTGCGCGTCGGCGCTCTGCGGCGACATCGCGACGGCGCGATCGAAGCGATCGAGCGCCGCCTCGAAGTCACCCTCCTCGTAGTAGTCTTCGCCTTCCTCTAGAATCGCCCAGAACTCTTCGCTGCTCATGACGCGCGTTTTCCCCCACGAGGTGTCCGGCGCGGATGAGTCTAGCGGATGGGGGGAGCACAATCAACGCGCGCGTCGCCCGGAGCGTCATCGCCCGCCGAAGCGCCGCGCCGCCCGCCCGTCCGCGGGCCGGGTTTGGGCAATTCGGCCCGTTGTGTTATCTATAGGTGCGCCTCCGGCCCCGTCCCCCCTGTCTCGCGCACCAGGAGAATCGCTTTCCCATGTCCCAGGAAGAGCAGAAGGCGCCGGAGTCCAGCGCCGAGCCGTCCGAGCATCCCTCCGTCAGCATGGAAGATCTCTCACCCGAAGTGAGGCACGGCTGCCTCGATCTCGGATGGACGAAGCTCGTCCAGGTGCAGGTGAAGACGATCGCCGCCTTCATGGCGGGGCGCGACCTCATGGTTCAGTCGCGCACGGGCTCCGGCAAGACCGGTGCCTTCGGCATCCCGATCGCCGAGATGGTGAAGCCCGAGGGGCGGTACGTCCAGGCGATGGTGCTCACCCCGACGCGCGAGCTGACGCTTCAGGTCTGCAAGGAGGTGGAGGCCATCGGCCGCCACAAGGGCGTGGTGCCCGTCTCGATCTACGGCGGCGTCGGCTACAAGACGCAGCTCGACGGCCTCAAGGCCGGCGCGCAGGTCGTCGTGGGGACGGCGGGCCGGATCCTCGATCACATGGAGAGCGGCGCGCTGGACGCGGGCCGGATCCGTATCCTCGTCCTGGACGAAGCGGACGAGATGCTCTCGATGGGCTTCTACCCCGACATGAAGCGAATTCAGGCGGAGATTCCGAAGTCGCGCCAGACGCTCCTCTTCTCCGCCACGATTCCCCCGACGGTCCAGTCCCTCGCCCGCGGGTTTCTCCGCGATCCGGTCTTCATCTCGCTCTCCACCGACCGGGCCACCGTCGAGGAGATCGAGAATTTCCACTACATCACGCCGCAGGCCGAGAAGGAGGCGAACCTCGCCCGCATCCTCGAGTTCGAGAACCCCGACTCGGCCATCATCTTCTGCAACACGAAAGCGGAGGTGCACCTCGTCAGCGCGAGTCTCAAGCGGCGCGGGTTCGACGCGGACGAGATCAGCGGCGATCTCCCCCAGAAGGACCGCGAGCGGGTGATGGGGCGGATCAAGGCGGGCAACCTGCGCTTCCTGGTGGCCACCGACGTGGCCGCGCGCGGGATCGACATCAGCGATCTCGCCTGGGTGATCAACTACGCGATGCCCCTGTCGCCGGAGATCTACCTTCACCGCACCGGGCGCACGGGGCGGATGGGGAAGACGGGGATCGCGGTCTCGCTCGTGTCGGGCTTCGACATCGGTGCATTCGATCTCGCCATGAAGTCGAATCGGATCCAGGCGATCGAGCGGGAACTTCCCACGGACGCGTCGGTGACGGCGCGTGTCATGGAGCGCACGGAGGCGGCCATCGAACGGGACCTGCGGGAGCTTTCGCGCGAGGAGCGCGCACAGGCGGACCGGTTCCTCCCGGCAGCGCGGGAGCTGGCCGAGTCGGAGGAGGGGCGGGAGGTGATCGCCTTCCTGCTCTACACCTACTACGAACAGCTCAACGCGAAGGCGCCCCCAGAACCCGTCGTGGCCGGGCCGGTGGACGCGAAGGAAGACGCGATTGCCGCCAAGGCGCCGGGAGAAGGGGGCGGGGGCAGCCGCCGTCGACGCCGCCGGCGGTAGCGCCGGACGAGATACGAGGAGGCCGCCGGCCCATGGGCCGGCGTTCCTGTTGAGGTACCAGCCATGCACTATGGACGCGTTACCCCGGCGATCCTGGCCGAGCTTCGGGCGCTGCTCGGGGACGATCACGTCCGGGTCGACGCCGACGCGCTCGAGCGCTACGGCCGGGACGAAACAGAAGATCTCGTCTTCCGGCCCGAGGTCGTGGCGAGGCCCGGTATCGCGGCGGAGGTCTCGGCCATCCTCGCGCTCTCCGCGCGCGAGCGGATCCCGGTCACGCCGCGCGCGGGCGGCACGGGGCTTTCGGGAGGCGCGCTCCCGGTGCACGGCGGCATCCTCCTTTCGGTGGAGCGGATGAACCGCATCCTCGAGATCGATCGGGCCAACCAGGTCGCTGTGGTGGAGCCCGGGGTGATCTCCGAGGTCCTTCAGAACGCCGCCGCGGAGGCCGGCCTGTACTACCCCCCGGATCCCGCGAGCCGCGGCTCCTGCCAGATCGGGGGGAACATCGCCGAATGCGCGGGAGGCCCCCACGCGGCGAAGTACGGCACGACGAAGGACTACGTGCTGGGGCTGGAAGCCGTGCTCCCCGGCGGCGAGGTGATCCGCACCGGCGGCAAGCTCCGCAAGAACGTCACCGGGTACAACCTCACGCAGCTCCTGATCGGGAGCGAGGGCACGCTCGCGATAGTGACCAGGGCAATTCTGCGGCTCGTCCCGCTCCCCACCGCGCGCGTGACGCTGATGGCTTCCTTCGGATCGCTCGAGGACGCGGCGGCGGCCGTCGCCGACCTCTTCGGGCACGGCGTCGTTCCGGGTGCCTGCGAGTTCATGGAGCGCGACGCCGTGATCGCGGCGGAGGAGCACATCGGCGTCTCCTTCCCGCATCACGAGGCCGCGGCGCATCTCCTCCTCGAGGTGGACGGCATGGACGAGTCGCGCGTCCTGCGGGAAGCGGAGATCCTCGGGGAGGCATGCCTGGGAAGGGGCGCGCTCGACGTGCTCGTCGCCGACGGGCCGGCGCGGCAGTCGGAGCTGTGGCGCCTGCGCCGCGCGGTGGGGGAGGCGGTGAAGAAGATCAGCGTCTACAAGGAAGAGGACACCGTGGTCCCCCGTGATGCGCTTGCGCGGCTGGTGGCGGGAGTGAAGGCCATCGGCAGCCGCCACGGGATCCGGACGATCTGCTACGGCCACGCCGCGGACGGGAACATCCACGTGAACGTGCTGAAGGCCGGCATGGACGATGCGCGCTGGAATGCCGCGCTCCCGGAGGCGATCCGCGAGATCTTCGGGCTCACGGTGAGCCTGGGCGGGATGATCTCGGGCGAGCACGGGATCGGCCTCACGCAGAAGCCCTACCTGTCCATGGCCCTCTCGGAAACGGAGATGGAGATCACCCGTCGCATCAAGCGCGCGTTCGATCCCCAGGGTCTCCTCAACCCGGGGAAGATTCTTGACTAGACGCCACCGCCTGGCCCTGGCGCTCATCTCTCTCTGGCTCGGGATGATGCTGTTCCTCGCCTTCGTGGTCCCACCCGCGGTCTTCGGGTCGGTGGGACGGAAGGAGGCCGGACGGATCATGGCGCGCGTCTTCCCGCCCTACTACGCGGGGAGC
>JBGPLH010000040.1:0-15820 GCA_041486365.1 Thermodesulfobacteriota bacterium
AGGGGCAGGCGATCGGCGAGGACGATCTGCGCAAGGCGGTGCGTCGCGCGACGCTGGAGATCAAGGGCATCCCGGTGCTGTGCGGCTCCGCGTTCAAGAACAAGGGCGTGCAGCAGCTCCTCGACGCCGTCGTGGACTACCTCCCGTCGCCGCTCGACGTCCCGGCGATCCAGGGGCACGCCCCGGGCGACCGCGACAAGCATGTGAGCGTGAACGCCGATGATAACGCCCCTTTCGGTGCCCTGGCCTTCAAGATCATGAACGATCCGTTCGTGGGGAACCTCACCTTCTTCCGCGTCTATTCCGGTGTCATCCGCTCCGGCTCCTACGTGTACAACTCCACGAAGGGCAAGCGCGAGCGGATCGGCCGGCTCCTCAAGATGCACGCGAACAAGCGGGAGGAGATCAAGGAGGTGTTCGCCGGCGACATCGCGGCGGCGGTGGGCCTTCGCGACACGACGACGGGCGACACGCTGTGCGACGAGACCACGCCCATCGTGCTCGAGGCGATGGAGTTCCCGGAGCCGGTCATCGACATCGCGATCGAGCCGAAGACCAAGGGAGACCAGGAAAAGCTCGGCGAGAGCCTGCAGAAGCTCACGAAGGAGGATCCCTCCTTCCGCGTCCACACCGACGAGGAGACCGGCCAGACGATCATCTCCGGGATGGGCGAGCTGCACCTGGAGATCATCATCGACCGCCTCCTGCGAGAGTTCAAGGTCGACGCCAACGTGGGCAAGCCTCAGGTCGCCTACCGCGAGACGATCCGCGACAAGGCGAAGGCGGAAGGGCGCTACGTGAAGCAGACGGGGGGCCGCGGCCAGTACGGCCACGTCTGGCTCGAGGTCGAGCCGGGGGAGCAGGGCAAGGGCGTCGTCTTCGAGAACAAGATCGTCGGCGGCGTGGTGCCGAGGGAGTACGTGGGAGCGGTCGAGAAGGGCGTGAAAGAGGCCCTGGAGTCCGGCGTGCTCGCGGGCTACCCGCTCGTGGACGTCGGCGTTCGCCTGGTGGACGGGTCCTACCACGAGGTGGACTCGAGCGAGATCGCGTTCAAGATCGCGGGATCCATGGCGGTCAAGGAGGCCGTCCGGAAGGCCAGACCCGCGCTGCTGGAGCCGATCATGTCCATCGAGGTGATCGTCCCCGAGGAGTACATGGGGGAAGTGATCGGCGACCTCAACGCACGGCGCGGTCGGATCAAGCACATGGAGGCGCGGGCGGGAGCGCAGGTGATCGAGGGGGAGGTTCCCCTCGCGACGATGTTCGGCTACGCCACGTCGCTCCGCTCGGCGACGCAGGGCCGCGCGAACTACACCATGCAGTTCTCCCACTACCGGGAGGTCCCAAACAACATCGCGGCAGAAATCATCGAGAAGCGGTAGGGGTGGGCCCCGTGCCCGTACAGGGTACGCGGGGTTTCCTGTCGAACTCTCGGTGCCGGCGCGTCTCACCACATTCCAACCTCGGGCCGTAGCGCGCCCTGAGATCGCCAGGCAAAACCCCCGGAGGACGAGGATCATGTCGAAGCAGAAGTTCAAGCGGGACAAGCCGCACGTGAACGTGGGGACTATTGGGCACGTGGATCACGGGAAGACGACGTTGACGGCGGCGATCACGCTGGTGCAGTCGAAGAAGGGTCTGGCGGACTTCATACCGTTCGACCAGATCGACAAGGCGCCGGAGGAGAAGGAGCGGGGGATCACGATTGCGACGGCGCACGTGGAGTACCAGTCTGCGAAGCGGCACTACGCGCACGTGGACTGTCCAGGGCATGCGGACTACGTGAAGAACATGATCACGGGCGCGGCGCAGATGGACGGGGCGGTGCTGGTGGTGTCGGCGGCGGACGGGCCGATGCCCCAGACGCGGGAGCACATCCTGCTGGCGCGGCAGGTGGGGGTGCCGTACATCGTGGTGTTCCTGAACAAGTGCGACATGGTGGACGACCCGGAGCTCTTGGAGCTGGTGGAGCTGGAGGTGCGGGAGCTTCTGTCGAAGTACGAGTTCCCTGGAGATGACATTCCGGTGGTGAAGGGGTCGGCGCTGCTGGCGCTGAACAACCCGGACGACGGGGAGAAGACGAAGTGCATCCAGGAGCTGATGGATGCGCTGGACAACTATATCCCTGAGCCGCAGCGTGCGCTGGACAAGCCGTTCCAGATGCCGGTGGAGGATGTGTTCTCCATATCGGGGCGGGGGACGGTGGTGACGGGGCGGGTGGAGCAGGGGATCATCAAGGTTGGGGACGAAGTGGAGATCGTGGGGATTCGGCCGACGACGAAGACGGTGGCGACGGGGGTGGAGATGTTCCGCAAGCTTCTGGACGAGGGGCGAGCGGGGGACAACATCGGGGTGCTGTTGCGGGGGACGAAGAAGGACGACGTGGAGCGGGGGCAGGTGCTGGCCAAGCCCGGGAGCATCACGCCGCACACGGAGTTCAAGGCGCAGGCGTACATCCTGACGAAGGAAGAGGGGGGACGTCACACGCCGTTCTTCAACGGGTACCGGCCGCAGTTCTACTTCCGGACGACGGACGTGACGGGGGTGGTGACGCTGCCGGAGGGCGTGGAGATGGTGATGCCCGGGGACAACGTGGAGATGAAGGTGCAGTTGATCACGCCGGTGGCGATGGACAAGGAGCTGCGGTTCGCCATTCGCGAGGGCGGACGGACCGTGGGCGCCGGCGTGGTGGCTGAAATCAGCAAATAAGAGCGAACCCGCGCGAAGCGCGGAGCGTTCTGAAAGCAAGAGCGAACCCGCGCGAAGCGCGGAGCGTTCGGAAGCCAAGATCGAACCCGCGCGAAGCGCCCATCCATCTTGGAGGGCGAGGCTCCTGCCGAGCCTCCAGTGGCGAGCCCACCTTCGAAGGAAAGAAGAGGCACGATGCAGGCCCAGAAGATCCGGATCCGTCTCAAGGCCTACGACCACAAGCTCCTGGACCAGAGCGCCAAGGAGATCGTGGAGACGGCCAACCGTACCGGCGCGCGCGTGGCGGGCCCGATCCCGCTGCCCACCGCGATCAGCCGGTACACGGTTCTGCGCTCGCCCAACATCGACAAGAAATCGCGGGAGCAGTTCGAGATCCGCACGCACAAGCGCCTGCTAGACATCCTCGATCCCACGCAGCAGACGGTGGATGCGCTGATGAAACTCGACCTCTCGGCCGGCGTGGACGTCGAGATCAAGCTGTAGGCCCCCGCCCCAAGAGCGAGCCGCGCGAAGCACGGAGCGTTCTGGAAGATGGCCGGGCAGGAAGAACGGGAAGGACGATGGCCGAAGAGACGAACGAGAGCGGCGCGCCCGAGGCGGTGTCGGAGGTCGGCGGGGGCGCGGTGTCCGGGAAGCTCAAGGGGCTCCTGGGCCGCAAGCTCGGCTGTACCTCCGTCTTCCGGGAGGACGGCAGGCGCGTGGCCGTGACGCTGATCGAGGCGGGCCCCTGCACGATCCTCGATCGGCGAACCCCCGATCGTGACGGTTACGCGGCCGTGCAGCTCGGCTTCGCGCCCAAGAAGATGCAGCGGGTCTCGAAGCCTCTGCTGGGCCACTTCAAGAAGGCGCAGGCGGGCGCGTTCTACGTCCTGCGCGAATTCCGCGTGCCGGACATCGAGAACTACCGGGCCGGCCAGACGGTGACCGCATCCATCTTCCGCCCGGGTGACCGTGTGGACGTATCGGGTACCACGAAGGGGAAGGGATTCCAGGGCGGCGTGAAGAGACACCACTGGCGCGGCGGCCGGGGCTCCCACGGCTCGATGTTCCACCGGGCCCCGGGCTCGATCGGCGCCAGCGCATGGCCCTCGCACGTGGTCCGCGGGCACCGCATGCCCGGCCAGATGGGCAACTCCCGCCGGACGGTTCAGAACGTCGAGGTGGTCCAGGTTCGGCCCGAAGAGAATCTGATCGTCATCGCGGGGGCGATCCCCGGCGCGCGCAACAGCTACGTGGAGATCCGCGAGGGGCGCGACGCGCGCACGGCCCCCCGCCAGGAGTAACCGGTGGCAACGGTTCCTGTGAAATCACTCTCGAACGAAAAGGTCGGCGACCTGGAGCTGGACGCCCGCGTCTTCGGGGCGGCGGTGAAGAAGCGCCTCTTCTACGAAGTGGTGAAGAGCCACCTGGCCTCCCGCCGGCGGGGCACCCACGCGACGAAGACGCGCGCCTTCGTTTCGGGCGGCGGCAAGAAGCCCTTCCGCCAGAAGGGGACGGGCCGCGCGCGGCAGGGAAGCAGCCGCTCGCCGCTCATGCCGGGGGGCGCCACGGTGTTTGGCCCGCAGCCCCGGAGCTACGCCTACCAGGTGCCGCGCAAGGTCAGGCGGGCCGCCCTGCGCGCGGCGCTTTCCCTGCGCCAGAAGGAAGGGAAGCTCGTGGTCGTGGATCGCATCGAGCTCCCGGAGATCAAGACGCGGACCCTCGTCGACGCGCTCCGCAGGTTGGATCTGAGCCGCGCGCTCATCGTGATCGGCGACCGGAACGAGAACCTCGAGAAGAGCGCCCGCAACCTGAAGGACTTCAAGGTGGTGCCCAGCTCGGGGATGACGCTCTTCGATCTGCTGCGCTTCGAGCAGGTCCTTCTCACGCGGCCGGCCTACGACCAGATCGTCGGCCGGCTGCAGGCGTGATCCGATGCAGAACATCTACCAGGTCATCCGGCGTCCGATCGTGACGGAGAAGAGCACCGAGCAGAAGGAGGCGCGGAACCTCGTGGCCTTCGAGGTCGATCGTCGCGCGACGAAACCCGAGATCCGCGCCGCGGTGGAGAAGCTCTTCAAGGTGAAAGTAACCGACGTGCGCACGCTCACGGCGGCCGGGAAGCGGGTCCGCGTCGGGCGCAGCCAGGGCAAGCGCTCCAACTGGAAGAAGGCCTTCGTGCAGCTGGCCGAGGGAAGCACCATCGAGTTCTTCGAGAACCGCTGAGCAGCGCCAGAGGAAGCCACCATGGCTCTCAAGAAATTCAAGCCGATCACCCCGGGACGCCGTTTCATGACGGTCGCGGACTTCGAGGAGGTCACGAAGTCCCGGCCGGAGAAGTCCCTCGTCGAGCCGCTTCACGGCAGCGGCGGGCGGAACAACTACGGTCGGGTGACGAGCTGGCACCGCGGCGGCGGGCACAAGCGCAAGTACCGCCTGGTGGACTTCCGGCGGGACAAGACGGGGATCCCGGCGCGGGTTGCGGCTATCGAGTACGACCCGAACCGGTCGGCCCGGATCGCGCTGCTCCACTACGCGGACGGCGAGAAGCGGTACATCCTCTACCCGGTGGGTCTCAAGGTCGGCGACCAGGTGCTCTCGAGCCCGGAGGCCGACATCAAACCGGGCAACGCGCTGCCGCTCTTGAACATCCCGCTGGGCTCGACGATCCACAACGTGGAGCTCCGGCCCGGCAAGGGCGGTCAGCTGTGCCGCTCCGCGGGGACCCAGGCGCAGCTCGTGGCGCGCGAGGGCAAGTACGCGCTGGTCAAGCTGGCGTCCGGCGAGGTGCGGCGTGTGCTGGTCGCCTGCCGCGCGTCGATCGGACAGGTCGGCAACATCGAGCACGAGAGCATAACCATCGGCAAGGCGGGGCGCAGCCGCTGGCTGGGCAAGCGCCCCAACGTGCGCGGCGTGGCCATGAACCCGGTGGATCACCCGCTGGGAGGCGGCGAGGGGAAGACCTCCGGAGGGCGGCATCCCTGCAGCCCCTGGGGTGTTCCGACGAAGGGCTACAAGACGCGGCATAACAAGGCCACGGACAAGTTCATCGTCACCCGTCGCGGGAAGAAGGGATAGGTTGCGATGGCGCGTTCGATTCGGAAGGGGCCCTACGTAGAGGGCTCGCTGGCCCGCAAGGTCGAGAAGGCCCTGGCCGGCGGGGAGAAGAAGGTCATCAAGACCTGGTCCCGGCGCAGCACGATCACGCCGGACCTCGTCGGCTTCACCTTCGCGGTCCACAACGGCAAGAAGTTCATCCCCGTGTTCGTCACCGAGAACATGGTGGGTCACAAGCTGGGCGAGTTCGCGCCGACGCGGGTGTTCCACGGGCACTCGGGCGATCGCAAGGCAGCGCCGAAGTGACCCCGGGCGCCGCAAGCGCCCCGGGCGAGAGGTCTGACGGATGGAGTCCAAGGCAATCGCCAGGACGGTCCGCATCGCGCCCCGGAAGGTGCGCCTCGTGGTGGACTTGGTCCGGGGGAAGAAGGTCGAGCAGGCGCTCCAGACCCTGCAGTTCACGCAGAAACGGGGCGCCAAGGTGGTCTCGGACCTGATCCGCTCCGCCGTGGCCAACGCGGATCAGAAGGGGAAGATCGACGTCGACACCCTCTTCGTGAAGAAGATCTTCGTCGACGGCGGTATGACGCTCAAGCGCTTCCGCCCGATGCCCATGGGCCGGGCGGGGAAGATCCGCAAGCGCACGAGCCACATCACGGTGGTGCTGGACGAGGCCTGACGGCCCCTCGCCAAGCGAGGGTCCAGAGGACACGACGTGACGGGCGACCTGGGGGTCGCCGGAGGCAGGCGTGGGACAGAAGGTACATCCGATCGGTTTCCGGCTGGGGATCCTCACGAAGTGGGAGTCCAACTGGTACGCGGAGAAGGAATTCTCCAAGCTCCTGCACGAGGACATCAAGATCCGCAAGTACATCAAGAAGAAGCTCTACCACGCCGGGATCTCGAAGATCGGCATCGAGCGGACCGCGGACAAGGTACGCGTGAACATCCACGCCTCCCGCCCCGGGATCATCATCGGCAAGCGCGGCACCGAAGTGGATGTGCTCCGCAAGGATCTGGCGAAGATCACGCCAAAAGAGATCTTCATCAACATCAAGGAAGTCCGCAAGCCGGAGATGGACGCGCAGCTCGTGTCCGAGAGCGTGGCGCTCCAGCTCGAGCGGCGCGTGACCTTCCGCCGCGCGATGAAGAAGGCGGTCTCCTCGGCGATGAAGTTCGGCGCCAAGGGGATCAAGATCACCTGCGCAGGGCGGCTGGGCGGCGCCGAGATCGCGCGCACCGAGTGGTACCGCGAGGGGCGCGTGCCCCTGCACACCCTGCGGGCGGACATCGACTACGGGCACGCCGAGGCCCACACCACCTACGGGCTCATCGGGGTGAAGTGCTGGATCTTTCGAGGCGAGGTTTTGGAGCGAGAGTTTTTGGCCGCCAAGGCGGAGTGAGCGATGCTGGCGCCGAAGAAGGTCAAACACCGCAAGATGTTCAAGGGCCGGACCAAGGGTGCGGCGATCCGCGGCGCGTTCCTGAACTTCGGGGAGTTCGGACTGCAGGCCACCGAGTGCGGCTGGATCACCGCGCGCCAGATCGAGGCGGCGCGGATCGCGATGACGCGTCACGCGAAGCGTAACTGCAAGATCTGGATCCGGATCTTCCCCGACAAACCCATCACGAAGAAGCCCGCCGAGACCCGGATGGGCAAGGGGAAGGGGAACGTGGAGGACTGGGTGGCCGTGATCCGGCCGGGCCGCATCCTTTACGAGATCGAGGGCGTCCCCGAGACCCTGGCGCGCGAGTCCCTCCGCCTGGCGGGCTTCAAGCTCCCGATCCGCACGCGCTTCGTGAGTCGGGAGGGCATGCTGTGAAGAAGCCGGCCAACGAGTTGCGCGAGCTCTCCCTGGACGAGCTCCGGTTGCGGGAGCAGGAGCTGAACGAGGAGATGTTCAACCTGCGTGTGCGGCACGCCACCGGGCAGCTCGAGAACCCCATGCAGCTCCGGCGGGTCCGCAAGGACATCGCCCGGGTGAAGACGTTCCTGAGCGAGAAGGAAGGGGTCCAGAAGTGACGACCGAAGCGGTCTCCGCCGCCGTTGCTCCCGCCCGCGGGCGCGTCAAGACGCGGGTCGGGGTCGTGATCTCCGACCGGATGAACAAGACGAGGGTGATCAGCGTGGAGCGGCTGGTCCAGCATCCACGCTACAAGAAGTACGTCCGACGTCGCACGAGGTTCAAGGCGCACGACGAGACGAACACCTCTCATGTTGGCGACAAGGTGCTCATCGTGGAGACGCGCCCCCTGTCCCGTGAGAAGCGCTGGAAGATCCGGACCATCCTCGAGAAGGCCCGCTAGGGCGGCGCGGGGACCGGAGGTTCCTCCCGGAGGGAGGGCCGACAAACTTCTAAGAGAAGAGACCCATGATCCAGCAGCAGACGATCCTGAACGTGGCCGACAACTCCGGCGCCAAGAAAGTCGGGTGCATCAAGGTGCTCGGCGGATCGAAGCGTAAGTACGCCGGCCTCGGCGACGTGATCGTGGTCTCCGTGAAGGAAGCGATCCCGAACGCGAAGGTGAAAAAGGGGGAGGTTCGCAAGGCCGTGATCGTCCGGACAGTGAAGGAGTACGGTCGGGCCGACGGCTCCTACATCAAGTTCGACGACAACTCGGTCGTGCTCATCGACGCGAATTCCGAGCCGGTCGGCACGCGGATCTTCGGCCCGGTGGCCCGAGAGCTGCGCGCAAAGCGCTTCATGAAGATCATCTCGCTGGCCCCGGAGGTGCTCTGACCATGGCGACCTTCAAGACCAGCCTGCGAAAGAACGACACGATCGTCGTGATCGCCGGGAAGGAAAAGGGGAAGACGGGGAAGGTGCTCCGCCTGATCCCCGACAAGGGCCGGGTGCTCGTTGAGAAGATCAACCTCGTGAAGCGCCACTCGCGCCCTTCGGCGCTGCACAAGCAGGGGGGGATCATCGAGAAGGAAGCCCCGATCGCGGTGTCCAACGTCCTCATCCGCTGCCCCAAGTGCAATGCCGGGCGCCGGGTGGGGCACAAGGCGCTGGAGGACGGGACCAAGGTCCGCGTCTGCCGCAAGTGCAGCGAGGTGCTCGATGCCTGAGCCGGAGGTCTCCCGCGCAGCGGGGGCCGACAAGAAGCTGAAGGCCGAGGCGGCCGCCGCCCCGCGAACAACCAGGATTCCGAGGCTGCGGGATCGCTATTTCAAGGACTGCGTGCCGGCGCTCATGAAGGAATTCAACTACGGGAACACGATGCAGGTGCCGCGCCTTGAGAAGATCGTGCTGAACATCGGGCTCGGCGAGGCGATCTCCAACGCCAAGCTGATCGACGCCGCCGTGGAGGATCTCGGGGTGATCACGGGGCAGCGGCCGGTGGTGACCCGGGCCAAGAAGGCCATCGCCAATTTCAAGCTGCGGCAGGGCCTCCCCATCGGCGTCATGGTGACCCTGCGTCAGAACCGGATGTACGAGTTCCTCGATCGCCTCGTGAACATGGCGCTCCCGCGGGTGCGCGACTTCAAGGGCGTCTCGGGCAAGAGCTTCGACGGGCGCGGCAATTACACGCTGGGCCTGCGGGAGCAGCTGATCTTCCCCGAGATCAACTATGACAAGGTCGAGAAGATCAAGGGAATGAACATCACGATCGTGACCACGGCACGGACGGACGAGGAAGCCAAGGCGCTCCTGCGGCTGTTCGGGATGCCGTTCCGAAACTAGAGAGAAAGGTCGTCCCGTGGCGAAGAAGTCCCAGATGGCACGCTGCTTTCTGAGGAAGCCGAAGTTCGTCGTTCGCGCCTACCACCGCTGCCCGGTCTGCGGCCGGTCGCGCGGCTACTACCGGCGGTTCGACCTGTGCCGGATCTGCTTCCGGAACCTCGCCCTGCAGGGCCGGATTCCAGGCGTGACGAAAGCAAGCTGGTGACACGCCGGCGCGGCCGACGCGCCGCGCAGGCAGGAGTGGAAATCTCATGATGACCGATCCCATTGCGGACATGCTCACCCGGATCCGTAACGGCGTCCGGGCGAAGTTCGAGGAGGTGTTGATGCCCTCCTCGAGGCTCAAGGTCCGCATCGCGGAGATCCTGAAGGACGAGGGGTACATCGAGAACTACCTGCACGTCGATGACGGACGGCAGGGAAGCCTCAAGGTGCGCCTGAAGTACCAGGACGAGGTGCCGGCCATCACGGGCATCCGCCGCGTGAGCAGCCCCGGACGCCGGGTGTACGTGCGCGCCACCGAGATCCCCCGCGTGTTGAACGGCATCGGGATCGCTATCCTCTCGACCTCCTCGGGGATCATGACGGACCGCCGGGCGCGGGAGGTACACGTGGGTGGCGAGCTCCTCCTGACGATCTGGTAATGGGGAACGGCTGATGTCTCGAATCGGAAAACGGCCGATCGCGGTGCCGGGCGGCGTGACGGTGACCTCGAAGGACAGCGGCGTGGAGGTGAAGGGGCCGAGGGGGACGCTCTTCCATCGGGTCCCCCCGTTGGTCGCGGTGAAGCTCGAGGGCGAGACGCTCACGGTCACGCGCGGCGATGAGTCGCGCTCCGTGCGCGCGCTGCACGGTCTCACCCGCGCGATGTTGCAGAACATGGTCACGGGGGTCACGAGCGGGTTCCGCAAGCAGCTGGAGATCGTGGGCGTGGGCTACAAGGCCGAGGTGCAGGGCGCAACGCTGGTGCTCGCGCTGGGCTACTCGCACCCGATCCGGGTGGAGATCCCGAAGGGCCTCTCGGTCAAGGCCGAGCGCCCCACCCTGCTCACCATCGAGGGCGCCGACCGGCAGGCGGTGGGCGAGTTCGCCGCCAAGGTGCGCGCCCTGCGGGCCCCCGAGCCCTACAAGGGCAAGGGCGTCAAGTACACGGACGAGCGGATCCGCCGCAAGGTCGGCAAGACCGGCGCGACCGCCGGCGGCAAGTAAGGGAGCGCGACGAACGTGGCGGACACGATCCGGAAAAACGCCCAGCGAGAGAAGCGCCAGCGGCGCGTGATGAATAAGGTGCGGGCCGCGGCCCGGGACCGGCACATCCTGACCGTGTTCCGGAGCGCCCGCCACATCTACGCGAGTTTCCAGGAGCCGGGAGGCCGGACGATCTTCAGCGTCTCGACGCTCTCGAAGGAGCTCCGGGACGGCGGCAAGAGCAGCGGCAACCTGGAGAGCGCCAAGAAGGTGGGGAAGCTTGCCGCCCAGAAGGCGATCGAGAAGGGTTTCGGCAAGGTCGTCTTCAACCGCAACGGGTTCCTTTACCACGGCCGGGTGCGTGCGCTCGCCGAGGCCGCCCGGGAAGCCGGGCTGAAGTTCTGATCCGGCGGCGCCGCCCCGTGGCGGCCCTGTCGGGAGGGCGCGGCTTCCGCCGCGCCACAACGCGGCGCCCCGCGGGGAGCGTCGGAGGGAGAAGCGCTTGGGTCGAATGATTCGCGATGATCGGCGCGGCCGCGGAGGCGGCAAGCAGATGAACGCGTCCGAGTTCGCGCTGAACGATCGCGTCGTGCACATCAACCGCGTCGCCAAAGTCGTGAAGGGTGGCCGGCGCTTCAGCTTCAGCGCGCTCGTCGTCGTGGGAGACGGCGGAGGCCACGTGGGCGTGGGTCTCGGCAAGGCGAACGAGGTGCCGGAGGCCATCAAGAAGGGGATCGAGCAGGCGCGCAAGAACCTGATCCCGGTCCCGATCCGGGAGGGCACCATCCCGCACGAGGTGATCGGCCGCTTCGGCGCCGGTGCCGTGCTGCTGAAGCCGGCCTCCCCGGGGACCGGCGTGATCGCGGGCGGCGCGGTGCGGGCCGTGCTCGAATCGGTTGGTATCCGCAACATCCTGACGAAGAGCCTCGGGTCCAACAACCCGCACAACGTCGTGAAGGCGACGCTGGACGGGCTGTCCCGGCTCAAGAACGTGGTGGCGCCGGCCCAGGCGGCCGGGGCGTCGCGTTAGAGGAGAGGCCATGTCGAGCGGGAAGGCGGCGGCCGGCAAGACCCTGCGGGTGACCTGGGTGCAGAGCGCCATCGGGCGCGACGGGCGGCAGAAGATCACTGTGCGCGGGCTCGGCCTGCGCCGGCTCCATCAGACCGTGGCGCTTCCCGACACGCCGGCAATTCGCGGGATGATCCGGAAGGTGAGCCACCTGGTGCGGGTCGAGACGAACTAGAGCGGTCCTGACGAGGAGCGAACCGATGGCTGGGATCCTGAGCGAGCTGCGTCCCGTCCCCGGCGCCGTGAAGAAGCGCAAGCGGGTCGGCCGGGGCCCCGGCTCGGGCCACGGGAAGACGTCGACCAAGGGGCACAAGGGGGCCAAGGCCCGCCGGGGCGGCGGCCTCAAGATGGGCAAGGCGGGCTTCGAGGGCGGCCAGATGCCGCTGCAGCGCCGGCTCCCCAAGCGCGGCTTCACGAACATCTTCAAGAAGGAATTCCAGGTCGTGAATCTGCGGGACCTGGCCGGATTCGAGGCGGGGAGCATCGTGGACGCCCAGGCCCTCGTCGAGGCGGGGCTGGTGCGCTCCGCGAAGGCGCCGGTGAAGGTGCTCGGCGACGGCGAGATCCGCGGGGCCCTCACGCTGCGCGCGGCCGCTTTCAGCACCCAGGCGAAGACGAAGATCGAGGCGGCGGGCGGCAGGGCGGAGAAGGTCTGACGCCCTCCCGCGGGCGGCACATTCCAAGAGGCGGTCATCTTGGCCACCAGCGGCATCGGCAATATCGGAAAGGTCCCCGAGCTCCAGAAGCGGATCCTCTTCACGCTCGGGATGCTGGCGGTCTATCGCGTCGGCTGCGCGGTCCCGGTGCCCGGCGTGAACGCCGCGGCCATCGCCGACTTCTTCGCGCGGGCCTCGCGGGGTGCCGGATCGCTCTTCGGGCTGCTCAACCTCTTCACGGGTGGCGCGCTCGAGCAATTCTCGGTCTTCGCCCTCGGGATCATGCCGTACATCAGCGCGAGCATCATCCTGCAGCTGCTCACGGTGGTGATCCCCCAGCTCGAGAAGCTCTCCAAGGAGGGCGAGTCCGGGCGCAAGAAGATCACCCAGTACACCCGCTACGGGACCGTGGTCCTCTCGCTGGTTCAGGGAACGATCCTGTCCTTCTCCCTGCAGGGAGGCGCCTTCGGGCCCGACACGGTGATCAATCCCGGCTGGAAGTTCCAGGCGATGACGGTGCTCACGCTCACGAGCGGCACCGCGTTCATCATGTGGCTGGGCGAGCAGATCACGGAACGGGGAATCGGCAACGGGATCTCGCTGATCATCTTCGCGGGCATCGTGGTCCGGATCCCGGGGGCCATCAGCACGACGTTCCGACTGCTCGAGCAGGGGGAGCTCCGGATCCCAACGCTCCTGATCCTGCTGGCGCTCATGCTCCTGGTGATCGCCGTGATCATCTTCTTCGAGGGAGCGCAGCGGCGGATCCCGATCCAGTACGCGAAGAAGATCGTGGGGCGGAAGGTGTACGGCGGGCGGAGCACCTATTTCCCGCTCCGGATCAACACGGCGGGCGTGATCCCGCCCATCTTCGCGTCGTCGATCCTGCTGTTCCCGATCACCCTCGCACGGTTCCTGTCGCCCGATATGGCGGAGCGGGTGACGGGCTGGTTCTCGCCGACGCACCTGCTCTACACGCTGTGCTACGTGGGCCTGATCATCTTCTTCTGCTACTTCTACACGGCCGTGATGATCAACCCGACGGACGTGGCGGACAACATCAAGAAGTACGGCGGCTACATCCCGGGGATCCGGCCCGGCAGGCGAACGGCGGACTACATCGACCGGGTGCTGGCACGGATCACGCTGGTGGGGGCGTTGTACATCGCGTCGGTGTGCATCCTTCCCACGTTCCTGATCGCGAACCTGAACACCCCGTTCTACTTCGGCGGCACGGCGCTGCTCATCGTGGTGGGGGTGGCCAAGGACACCATGGCGCAGATCGAGAGCCACCTGATCATGCGCAACTACAGCGGCTTCCTGAAGGGGGCCCGCATGAAGGGCCGCTTCGACCGCGCGTGAGACGCGAAGGCCGCCCATGAACCTGATCCTGCTGGGGCCGCCCGGCGCGGGCAAGGGGACCCAGGCCAAGCTCCTCGCCGAGCGGCGAGGGATCCCCCAGATCTCGACGGGCGACATGCTCCGCGCCGCGGTGAAGGCGGGCACACCGCTCGGGAGAGAGGCCCAGGCGATCATGGAGCGGGGCGAGCTGGTCCCCGACGAGATAGTGATCGGACTCTTTCACGATCGCTCGTCCCAGGCCGACGCGGCCGGCGGGTTCATCCTCGACGGCTTCCCGCGCACGGTGACGCAGGCCGAGGCGCTCCGGAAGATCCTCTCGGAGCGCGGCCGGCGGATCGACCGGGTGGTGAGCATCGATGTGGCGGAGGACGAGCTGGTGGGCCGGATCGTCGGGCGGCGCACCTGCCGGTCCTGCCAGGCGATGTATCACGTGAAGGCCTCCCCGCCCAAGGTCGCCGGCCGGTGCGACCGATGCGGCGGCGAGCTGCACCAGCGCGCCGACGACAATGAGGACACCGTCCGCGAGAGGCTCCGGGTGTACCGCAGCCAGACCGAGCCCCTGATCGCTTACTACGACCGCGAGGGGGTGGTGCGGCGCGTGCCCGGCACGGGGCCCATCGAACCCATCTTCGCGGCGATCCGGGCGGCGATCGAGGCCTGACCCGGCACGCGGGTGAGCCATGATCGTCCTGAAGAGCCAGCGCGAGATCGACCTCATGCGCCGCGCCGGCCGAATTGTGGCGGAGATCCTCGATCGACTGCGCGAGGAAGTGAAGCCCGGGGTCGCGACGATCGACCTCGACACCTTGGCCGAGCGACTCACCCGCAAGGCGGGTGCACTGCCGGCCTTCAAGGGTTACCGGGGATACCGGCACACGCTCTGCACGAGCGTGAACGAGCAGGTGGTCCACGGGATTCCGGGGCGCCGGATCCTGAAGGACGGGGACATCGTCGGGATCGACTTCGGGGTGATCATCGAGGGCTATTTCGGCGACGCCGCGGTCACGGTCCCGGTAGGCCGGGTGAGCGAGCAAGCGCGGCGCCTGCTCGAGACCACGGAGGAGGCTCTCCGGCTGGGGATCGCGAATGCCACCGCGAGTCACCGGTTGCACGACATCGGCGCCGCGGTGCAGGCCTTCGCGGAATCGCGGGACTACTCGGTGGTCCGCGAGTACGTGGGACACGGGATAGGCCGGGAGCTGCACGAAGCGCCGCAGGTCCCGAACTTCGGCGATCCCGGCACGGGGATCCGGCTCCGCCCCGGGATGACACTGGCCATCGAGCCGATGATCAACGCCGGTGGCAGGGACGTGGAGACCCTTGAGGACGGCTGGACGGTGGTGACGCGCGATCGGTCGCTCTCGGCCCATTTCGAGCACACGATCGCCATCACGGAGAGCGGCACGGAGATCCTCACCACGCCCTAGACGGTTTGCAGGAGCGACATGCCCAAGGACGAATCCATCGAAGTGCAGGGGACGGTGCTCGAGCCGCTGCCCAACGCGATGTTCCGCGTGGAGCTGGAAAACGGCCACAAGGTGCTCGCCCACATCTCCGGCAAAATGAGGATGCACTTCATCAAGATCCTCGCCGGGGACAAGGTGACCGTCGAGCTTTCCCCCTACGATCTCACACGCGGCCGGATCACCTACCGCGCGAAGTGACGGGGCCGGCTCTGAGAATGCCGTTCCGCCCGGTGCGGGCGGGCGAACCATCCAAGGGAATCTGGCGATGAAGGTCAAGACGTCGGTCAAGCGCATCTGTGACAAGTGCCGGGTCATCCGGCGGCGTGGCGTGGTGCGCGTGATTTGCGACAACCCGAGGCACAAGCAGCGGCAGGGCTAGAGCCCAGCCCGGGGAAGGGGGCAATCCCTTCCCGGACGCGGCGTGCGCCGTCGTCGAGGAGGCAGCCAGTGGCGCGTATCGCGGGGATCGACCTCCCCAAGGAAAAACGGATCGAGGTCGCCCTCACCTATATCTTCGGGATCGGCCGAACCACCTCCCAGAAGATCCTGGAGAAGGCGGAGGTGGACCCGAACACCCGGACCCACCAGCTCACCGAGAACGAGGTGGTGCGCATTCGCGAGACGATCGAGCGGGAGCACAAGGTC
>JBGPLH010000041.1:0-15429 GCA_041486365.1 Thermodesulfobacteriota bacterium
AGCGGGGATAGCTCGACGTGAGCACCAGCACGCGGCGGCGCCGCCCGGCGGGCGCCCACTCGCCCCGGCGAAGGAATCTCCGCGTCGCGCCGGCGAGCAGGAGCCAGGACACCCGCGGGATGAAATGCCGGAGCAGGATCCCCGATTCCCCCCGGCCCGCGTGGTAGATCGGCCGCACCGTCACGTCCCGGACCCGAAGCCCCGCGGCCGCGATCTTCATCAGCAGATCGTTCGGGAATCCGTAGCGCGGGTAGAGGTCGGGGAGCGCGAGACGCGAGAGCGCTCCGCGCGTGATCGCCGTGTAGCCGCACTGGCTGTCCGAGACGGGCAGGCCCGTGGCCCAGCGCGTGATCAGCGTGAGGAGAGCGTTGCCGACGAGGCGGATACCCGGCATTACGCGCCAGACGCCGGGGTGAGCGAGCCGGTTCCCCTTGACGTAGTCGGCGCGCCCCTCCACGAGCGGGTCGAGCAGGCGAGAGAGATCCGCCGGATCCATCTGAGCGTCGCCGGCCATGACGGCCACGAGATCCGCTCCCGCGGCCAGGGCCCGGCCGTAACCCGTCACGATGGCGGCCCCCACGCCGCCGTTCGATCGCCGGCGCATGACCTCCACGCGCGGGCCACCCTGTTCCCGCGCGCGGGCGGAGGTACCGTCGCTGCTCGCGTCGTCGACCAGGATCACGCGGTCGACGAAGTCCGGCACGGTGGCAAGGACCTGGCCCACCCGCGCGCTCTCGTTATGAGCGGGGACGACGACGGCGACCTTCATTCCACGGTACATATTAGGAAGAGACCTCACTTCACGTAGTGCAACTCGCGCAGGAGCTGCATGCGATCCCGGTCGATCTCCTTCTCGGGCGCCGGCCCCGCCGCGGCGTCGGCGCGGATGCGGGAATCGAGCGCGGCGACCAGGCGGTCGCGCACGTCGGAGCGCGTGGCGGCCAGGTCGCGCTTCTCGTCCGGATCCTCCTGGAGGTTGTACAGCTCGAGGCCCCGGTCCGCGGGGGTCCGGATTCGATCGCGGTCGAAGATGAGCATCCAGGGATCCACCCAGTACCCCTGCAGGTAGTTCTCCTTGCGCACCATGAGGACGGTCTCCCGCGGGAGCGCGCGCGGCCCCTTTCCGGCGAGCGGGAGGATCGAAGTCCCCTCGATCCCCTTCGGCGGCGCGATCCCGGCGGCGTCGAGCAGCGTGGGATAGAGATCGCTCGCGCGCGTGGGCGCCTCGACGAAGGCGCGCGCCGTCCGCGCGGGGTCGGCCACGACCAGGGGGGTTTGGATCTCCTCGATGTACAGCGACTTGCCGTGACGGATCTCGCCGTGCTCGTAGAACTGCTCGCCGTGGTCGCTCGTCACCGCCAGGACCGTCCGCGCGGCGAGCCCCTTCTCCTCGATCTTCTGCCAGAGCACCCCCAGCGCCGCGTCCACGTTCGCGATCTCGGCGTCGTAGAGCGCCTTCGCGAAGGTGATCGAATCCTCGTCGCGGAGCTTGCCGTTCCCGTACTCCCTGAGGAACCGCGGGACCGGCATCGCGCGCAGGTAGTCCGGGTCGGCGAAGCGCCGGATGAGATAGGGCGGCGCGTCGTACTCGAAGTGGGGATCCGCGTAGAAAATGAGGAGGAAGAAGGGCCGATCGTGGCGCCCGTCGAGCCAGCGCAACACCCGCGCGTTCACGAATTCCGCGTCCGCCCGGCTCGGGCGGGGCAAGATCCCGGTCACGGTGAGTATCTTGCCGTAGAGGAGGTCGCCGCGGTAGTCGCGCAGGATCCGGTAGGTGTCGAACCCCTGCGCGAAGCCGAACTCGCGCCCGATGAGCTGGGTCGCGCTGAAGGCCGTCGTCTCGTAGCCGGCCTGCCGGAAGGCCTCCGCCAGCGTCACGAACTCGCCGCGCAGCACGCTGCCGTAGCCCGTGACCCCGTGCGCCGCCGGGTTGCGGGAGGTGATGATCGTCGCGAAGGAGGGGATCGTGTAGGAGGCCTGCGCGAAGTGGCGTTTCGCGATCACGCCGTGCGCGGCCAGGCGATCGAGGTTCGGCGTCGTCGGCGGGCCGTAGCCGTAAATGCTCATGTGATCGGGACGCATGGCGTCCCCGATGACGAGCACCACGTTCTTCCGCCCGTTCGCCTTGGCGGTCCCGGCCGGCGCTTCCCGGACCGGGCCGCCGAGTGCGCCGAAGGCGAGCAGCGCCACCGCCGCCGTGGCGCCGACGCCCACGCGTCCCGGGCCGAACCGGCGCATCGGGAAACGGAGCGCCCGCCCCACCAACCGCCAGATCCTGGCGAGCGCGGGCCCGAAGAGCACGCCCGCGATCACCGCGACCGCCACCGCGAGCAGGATGTCCCCGGGGACCAAGCCGTAGTCGCCGCCCGACTCGTGGACGGCCGCGAAGCGCTTCCACAGGACGAGGAGTCCCGCGTTCGCGCCGATCCAGACGCCGTGAAGAGCCACCCAGGGATCGGCGGGCCGGAGGGCGGCAGGGCCGAAGCGAAGCAGGAGTGCGGCCGGAAGGGTGACGAGGAGTGCCCCGCCGACGCCGAGGGCCGTGGCGTAGAAAGCCAGGTGGAGGATCTCCGCCCCATCGCCGGGCCCCCCGAACTTGTTCAGCACACGGGCGAGATCGAGGAGGCCGAGGGCCGCGCCGTCGAGGAGAGCCACCAGGAAGGCCACTGCGATTGAAGCCAACGATCCCCCGCCGCATCCGCCCTCCCCGACGGGACCGGCGGGGACGGAGGCTGGCGGAAGGCTAGCCAACCGGTGCGGTGATTTCAAGGCCGGCGGCCACCGGGGCGCTATTGACTTGAAAATCGACAGCGGCTAACCTTGCGCCGTTCAAAGGCGGTTGAAACTCGCGGGCTTGGGACACACCCGCTCCCGCCACAACGCCTGCTTCGACAACTCTTAGCTATCGCCTCACGTCCGGGTCTTCCTCTGGACTTGCCCGACCCCCCCGTTCCCGGCGGATTCCTCGCACCGGACGAGGGGTGATGCGCGGGCTGCGTCCAGACCGGGCCGCTCCGACCGCCGCGCGTCATCGGCCGGAGGCCCCCGGGCGACAGCTTCCACGGGGAGAAGGAGAACACATGGCGATCAAGCAGATTCCACTGGGTCAGGTCCCCTCGGAGAACGGCGTTCTCCCCGAGACCATGAAAGCCTGGGTCATCCGGGAGGAGCGCCACGGCGAGCCGATGAAGGCGTTCCAGATCGAGGACATGCCGATTCCCGAGGTCGGCGCCACCGAGGTGCTCGTCCTCGTGATGGCCGCGGGGGTGAACTACAACAACGTGTGGGCCGCGCTCGGCCGCCCCGTGAAGGTTTCCCAGCTTCACAAGGACGTCGATCACCACATCGGCGGCTCAGACGCCTCCGGCATCGTGTGGAAGGTCGGCAAAGAGGTGAAGCGCTGGAAGATCGGCGACGAGGTGGTGATTCACTGCAACCAGTCCTGCGGCCAGTGCCCCGAGTGCAACGGTCTGGACCCGCTCGCCTGCTCGCAGCAGAAGATCTGGGGCTACGAGACGAGCTGGGGCTCCTTCGCGCAGCTCACGAAGGTCCAGGCCCAGCAGCTCCTGCCGAAGCCGAAGCATCTCACCTGGGAGGAGTCGGCCTCCTACGCCCTCGTGTACCTCACCGCATACCGGATGCTGATCGACAAGTGCGCGATGAAGGCCGGTGACAACGTGCTCGTGTGGGGCGCCGCCGGAGGACTCGGCTGCTTCGCGATCCAGCTCTGCAGGCTAGTGGGCGCGAATGCCATCGGGGTCGTTTCGAGCGACGAGAAGAAGAAGCTGGTGATGGACCTCGGCGCGGTCGGCGCGGTCAACCGGAAGGAGTACGACTTCGCCCGGCGGCAGGGCGAGACGCCGGAGCAGGAGAAGAAACGGGTCTCCGAGACGCGCCGGCTGGGCAAGGCGCTCCGTGAGATGTGGAAGGGCGGCGACGCGGACATCGTCTTCGAGCACGTGGGGCAGGAGACGTTCCCCGCGAGCGTCCTTCTCGCGAAGACCTTCGGCAAGATCGTGATCTGCGGCGCCACGTCGGGCTACAACCTCGACTTCGACGTGCGCTACCTGTGGATGCGGCAGAAGACGATCCTCGGCTCGCACTTCTGCAACGCCTACGAGGCCAACCGAGCCAACCAGCTCATCGTCGAGAAGAAGATCCGGCCGGTGCTCGGCAAGGTCTTCCCCTTCGAGGGATGCGCCGAGGCCCACCAGGTGATGTACGAGAACAAGCACTCCGGCAACATGGTGGTGCTTGTCCAGGCCTCATCGACCGGCACGGGCAAGACGGCCTAGGACAGGGGAGTCGGAGCGGGGCGGCCGATTGACGCACTGCGCATTCCGGGGCATCTTCCGGCGTCCGCACCTTCAGCATCGTCATCATGTCCCGCAGGCACCGGGTGCTCAAGCAAGGAGATCCACGATGGCTGTCCACAAGGTCGTCCGCGGCCACTTCTTCGAGGACTTCCAGATCGGACACACCTTCAAGCACCACTGGGGCCGCACGATCAACGAAGGGGACAACTCCCTCTTCTCCACCGTCACGCTCAACTACTGGCCCGCCGCCCTGAACCGCGAGTACGCCCAGAGCCTGGGCTATGCCGGGTGCGTCGTGCACCCGATCCTCGTCATGAACGTGGTCTTCGGCCTCTCGGTGGAGGATCTCTCCGAGCAGGCGATCGCGCACCTCGGCTACTTCAAGCTGAAGTACGGCGTCCCCGTCTACCCGGGCGACACGCTCACGAGCGAATCCACGGTGCTCGAGAAGCGCGAGAGCGAGAGCAGGCCCGGGTTCGGCATCGTGCGGTTCAAGACGACCGGCCGGAACCAGAAGGGCGAGATCGTGCTCGAGTACGAGCGCCCGGTGCTGATCAAGAAGCGCAGTCATTATGGCCCTGAAGTGATGGCGGCGAAGGAGGGAAAGTCGTGAGCCTCACCGATCCGAAGAGCTACTTCGAGGACTTCACCGTCGGGGACACGTACGTTCATTCGCGCGGCAAGACGGTGAGCGAGACCGAGCACCAGTGGCTCACCCACCTGGTCATGAACACCGCGCAGGTGCACTTCAACCACGCCATGGTCGCGGCCGACCCCAAGACCTACATCGGCGGCAAGCGGATCGTGTACGGCGGCGTCGTGCTGTCCACCGTGCTGGGACTGGCCAGCGAGGACTGCGTGGAGAACGCGATCGCCGAGATCGGGATGGACAACGGCAAGCACGCCAACCCGGTCTTCGCGGGCGACACGCTCTTCGCCGAGTCGGACATCGTCGAGAAGCGCGACGCGCCGGACCGCGACGACGCCGGCATCGTCAAGTTCAAGCACCGCGGCAAGAACCAGGACGGCAAGGTCGTCGTGGAGATCGAGCGCGAGGTGCTGATCAAGAAGAAGGCCAAGTGGCTCGGGCACTGATCCGGAAAAGCACAAGCCGACTCTTACAGGGAGAACCCCGATGTTCGTCCTCTCGAAGCTCAACCGCTTCGTCATTCCCCGCACCGAGCTGACCTACCCCTGCCACCAGCCCAAGCTCCACCAGAACGCGGCCAAGGCCCCGGTCGACTGCGTGATGGCCGATTTCGAGGACGCCTGCCCCTACGAGTTCAAGGGCGAGCAGTCCCGCAAGACGCTGGTGGAGGCGCTGAACAGCGTGGACTTCGGCGAGCGGGTCGTCACGATCCGACCGAACAACATCCACTCGAAGTTTTTCCTCGGTGACATCGAGGCAATCATGCTGGGCGCGGTCGATCGCTTCCACGGGATCGTGCTCCCGAAGACCAACACGCCCGAGGACATCGTCCATTTGTCACGACTGCTCGACGCCTACGAAAAGCAGGCGGGATGGACCACGACGGTGCAGGTCGAGGCGCTGATCGAGACGCCTCTCGCCATCGTGAACGCCTACGCGATCGCCACGGCCAGCGAGCGGATGGCCGGCCTGATCTTCGGGATCGCGGACTTCTCGGCCGCGATGGGCGTGCGCGAGATGGTGGTGGACCAGAACAAGAACTTCCACTACGCGAAGCAGGCCACCGTGGTGGCGGCCAAGGCGGCGGGGCTCCACGCGGTCGACAACGCCTGGCTGCGGCTGATCCGCAAGGACACGCCGCCCGACGAGCAGAAGGAGATCGAGGCGGGCCTGCGGCAGAAGAACATCGAAGCCGCGAACATGGGGATGGACGGGACGTGGGTGATCCACCCGCAGCAGGCCGAGATCGCCAACGCCTGCTACACGCCCGACGGGAAGGCGATCGCGCTCGCCAAGCGGGCGCTCGAGTACTACCACAAGATGGGCGGCGGGGCCGTGGCCGACCCGGAGACGGGCGCGTTCTACGACGAGGCCACGATCAAGAACAACCTGATGGACCTCGCCAAGGCCGTCCAGGCCGGCACCATCGAGAAGGAATACCTCGCCCACTGGGCGGAGAAGTCCAAGGAAGTCACGGGCTACGACATCCTCCAGGTGATGAAGAGGATCATGTGAGGTTTTACGAGTTCGAGGCCAAGAAGCTCCTCGCGAAGCACGGCGTGCCGCTCCCGAAGAGCGGCACGGCCACGACCCCCGAAGAAGCGAAGCGGCTGGCGACCGACATCGGCTGCCCCGTCGTGCTCAAGTCGCAGGTCCTCTCCGGCGGCCGCATGAAGGCCGGCGGCGTGAAGTTCGCCGAAACGCCCGAGGAGGCCGCGAAGCACGCCGAGGCGATTCTCAACCTGGAGATCAAGGGCCAGAAGCCGCGCAACGTGCTCGTCGAGCGGAAGGCGCCGGTCCAGAGGGAGTACTACGCGGGGGTCATCTACGACGGGATCCGGAAGCTCCCCGTGATCATCTTCAGCGACATGGGGGGCATCGACATCGAGGAAGTTGCCGAGACCCATCCCGACCACATCTCGAAGACACATTTCTCCACGCTCCTCCCCTTCTCCGACTACGTCGCCAAGGAGGCGATCGCGAAGCTCGGGATCACCGGCGCGGAGCTGACCTCCCTCGTGCCCATCGTCTCGCGCCTCGCGAAGGCCTTCGTGACCTATGGGCTCACGCTTGCCGAAATCAACCCGCTGGCGCGGATCGAGGAGGACGGCAAGGCGCGCTATGTGTGCCTCGATTGCCACATCGACATGGAGGACGAATCGCGGGAGCTCCACGCGAAGCTGCTCGAGGAGCTGGGAATCGGGAAATCGGAGACGCGGCAGGCGCGGCCGCCCACTCCCTTCGAGATCAGGGGGGCCGAGGTGGACGCGGCCGATCACCGGGGCGTGGCGGGGCGCGTGGTGGAGTTCGACGGCGATCTCGGGCTCGTGATCGGGGCCGGCGGTGGAAGCCTCACGCTCTTCGACGCGATCCGCAAGCACGGCGGCCGCCCCGCGAACTACTGCGAGATCGGCGGAAACCCGAGCGTGAAGAAAGCCTGCGGCCTGACGAAGCTGATCCTCTCCAAGCCCGGCGTGAAGAAGATCGCCGTCATGATGAACGTGGTTTCCAACACGCGCGTGGACATGGTGGCCCGCGGCGTGATCAAGGGCGTGGTCGAATCGGGCCACGACCCGGCCGAGAAGATCGCGATCTTCCGGATCCCCGGCTCCTGGGAGGACGAGGGTTTCAAGATCCTGAAGAAGTACGGCGTGGAGTACTGCGACCGGACCGTCTCGATGCACGAGGCCGCGCGGCGCGCCGTGGCGAAGATGAAAGAGGCCTGACGGTGTCCATCCTGATCACGAAGGATTCCACCTTCATCATCCAGGGCATCACCGGCCGCGAGGCGGTGAACATGACCCGCGAGTGCCTGAACTACGGATCGAAGATCGTGGGCGGCGTGACGCCGGGACGGGGCGGACGTGACGTCTACGGCGTGCCGGTGCACGACACGGTCCGCGAGATCACGGGCAAGACGCGCGTGGACGGCACGGTCATCACGGTGCCGGCCCCCTTCGTCCGCGACGCGGCCTTCGAGGCGATCGAGGCGGGAATCCGGATCCTGGTCATCGTGACGGAGCGCATCCCGCGCGGCGAGGTCGCGCAGATCGTGGAGCTGGCCGGCATGCGGGGCGCGCGTGTGATCGGCCCGAACTGCCTCGGCATCCTCTCCCCCGGCGAGGCCAAGATGGGCGGCCTCGGCGGCCGCGCGGAGGATTGCCGGAAGGCCTTCACCAAGGGGCCGATCGGCGTCATGAGTCGCTCGGGCGGCATGACGACCGAAATCTCGAGCACGCTCACGATGGCCGGCCTGGGCCAGAGCACCGCGGTCTCCATTGGCGGCGACGCGATCATCGGCTCCGCGTACGCCGAGCTGATGCCGCTGTACGAGGCCGACCCGGAGACGAAGGCGATCGTGATCTACAGTGAGCCGGGCGGCCAGATGGAGGCCCAGCTCGCGACCTGGGTGAAGGAGAACAAGTCGAGGCTTCCCATCGTTGCCTTCATGGCGGGGCGCTTCATGGACGAGATGCCCGGCATGCGCTTCGGGCACGCGGGGACCATCGTCGAGGGCAAGGCCGACACCACGGCGGAGAAGATCCGCCGCATGCAGGACGCGAGGATCACGGTGGCGGAGGAGATCTCGCAGATCCCCGACCTCGTGAAGAAGCGGATCGAGGAGATCAATTGACCATGTCGATGTTCGTTAGAGTCGAAGTCGATCCGACGACCGCCGCCGACGCCGCGCTCGCGAAGAAGCTCGTCGAGATCTGCCCCGTGAACATCTTCGCCCTGAGTCCTCAGGGCCACGTGCGCATCGCCGAGGAGAACCAGGACGAGTGCACGCTCTGCGACCTCTGTCTGCAGGCCGTGCCCGGCGGCGGGGTGCGCGTGATAAAGCTGTACGAGTAGACACCGGCCCGCAGTTCCGCCGGTCACAGGAAGGTCCCCATGGCCACGCCACCAAAGATCTCGCGCCCCGATGTTTCGCGCGCAGCGTCGAGGGATGAAAGCAAGGCGCGAGTCGTCGCTGAAGACGCCAAGGCGCCCGGACCCCGTCCCGCCACCCTCGACGAGATCCGCGCCGACCGCGAGCGCTGGGAGAAAGAGACCCTCGCGCCCACGGTCGCCAAGTCCCCCGACCAGGACGAGATCGCCTACGAGACGCGCTCCGGGATCCCGATCAAGCGCATCTACACGCCCGAGGACACGGCGTCCCTCGACTACCTGATGCAGCTCGGCTGGCCCGGCGAGTACCCCTTCACGCGCGGCATCTACCCCACGATGTACCGGGGCAAGACCTGGACCATGCGCCAGTACGCCGGCATGGGGACCGCGACGGAGACGAACGCGCGCTTCAAGTACCTGCTCAAGGAGGGCCAGACGGGGCTTTCCGTGGCGCTCGACCTCCCGACGCAACTGGGCTTCGACTCCGACGCGCCCGAGGCCGAGGGCGAGGTCGGCAAGGTGGGCGTGGCGATCGACTCGCTGCACGACATGGAGGAGATCTTCAACGGGATCCCGCTCGACAAGGTGACGACGTCGTTCACGATCAACGCCACGGCCCCGATTCTTTTGGCGATGTACCGCGCGGTGGCGGACAAGCAGGGTGTCGCCGCCAACCGCGTGGCGGGCACCGTGCAGAACGACCTGCTGAAGGAATTCGGCTCCCGGGGCGCCTGGGTGCTCCCGATCGACCCGTCGATGCGCCTCGTGGTGGACGTGATCGAGTACTGCTGCAAGGAGATGACGCGCTTCAATCCGATCTCCATCGCGAGCCACTTCCGCGACGCGGGCGCCACGCCGGCCGAGGAGATGGCCTACACGCTCTCGGACGGGAAAGCTTATGTGCGCGCCTGCCTCGAGCGGGGGATGGACGTCGATCTCTTCGCCCCGCGGCTTTCCTGGTTCTTCTACACCTACACGAATTTCTTCGAGGAGGTGGCGAAGTACCGCGCCGGGCGCCGGATCTGGTCGCGCATGATGAAGGAAGAGTTCGCGGCGAAGAAGCCCGTCTCCCAGATGCTCCGCGTGGCCTGCGTGTGCGGCGGGCACTCGCTCCAGAAGGCCGAGCCGCTCAACAACATCGCGCGCCTCACCATCGAGACGATGGCGGTCACGATGGCCGGGCTGCAGTCGGTGTTCACGGCGGCCTACGATGAGGCGTTCTCGATCCCGACGGAGCTGGCGGCCAAGACAAGCCTCCGGATCCAGCAGATCGTGAACTACGAGACGGACGTCCCCAAGACGATCGATCCGCTCGGCGGCTCCTGGTTCATCGAGAGCCTCACCGACGCCATGGAGGAGAAGGTTCTCGAGGTGATGGACAAGATCGAGAAGCGGCGGGGCATGGTCGAGTGCCTCCGCAGCGGGTGGCTCCAGAGCCAGATCGCCCAGCGGGCCTACGAGTGGGAGAACAAGGTGAAGACGGGCGCCGAGAAGATCGTGGGCGTGAACGTCTTCGCCAGCGAGGAGCCGCCCCAGGAGGTGGAGATCTACGAAGTCGATCCGCGGCTGGAGAAGTCGCAGGTCGAGCGCCTCCACCGCGCGCGCCGCGAGCGGGACCAGGCCGCGGTCTCGGGCGCGCTCGAGCGCCTCGAGAAGGACGCCCGCGGCACGGCGAACCTCATGCCGGCCATCGTGGACGCCGTGAAGGTGTACGCCACGACCGGTGAGATCATGGGCACCCTGCGCAAGGTCTTCGGCGAGTACCAGCCGACGACCGCGTTCTGACCCTCACGAGAGACGCCATGCCCAGCGAACCCAGGCTCCGGGTCCTCGTCGCTAAGCCGGGCCTCGACGGCCACGACCGCGGCGCCAAGATCATCGCCCGCGCCCTGCGCGACGCCGGCATGGAGGTGATCTACACCGGCCTGCGCGCCAACGTGGAAGCGATCGTGCAGGCGGCGATCCAGGAGGACGTTGACCTGATCGGCCTGTCGATGCTCTCCGGCGCCCACAAGACCGTGGGCGTCCGGATCACGGAGCTCCTCAAGGAGCGCGACGCCGACATCCCGGTCATCATGGGCGGCGTGATCCCGAGCAAGGATCACGATCTCCTCAAGAGCCAGGGGGTCGCCGCCATCTTCGGGCAGGAGGACAAGATCGATCAGGTGGTGGCGAAGGTGCGCGAGCTGGCCCTGGCGCACCAGCGGGCGAGCCGATCGGGCGACTGACGCGCCCGGGGACCTCACCCGTTCCGGAAAGAAGGACCCGCTCATGATGCCTGCCGGTCCGGCATTCCCCGGGGAACCAGGATGGAGCTTCCGCTTCTCAAGCACGACTCCGTGATCGTCCGCGGCGCGCGCATCCACTTTGTGACCTCGGGCGAGGGCCATCCCGTCCTCCTTCTGCACGGTTTCCCCCAATTCTGGCACTGCTGGCGATTCGTGATCCCCGAGCTGTCGAAGCGCTTCCGTGTCATCGCGCCCGATCTCAAGGGGTACGGCGACTCGGACAAGCCGCGCGGTCCCTACCACGTCCAGGCCTTGAGCGAGGAGTGGGGCGAGTTCATGAACGCGCTGGACATCGACCGGTTCGATCTCGTGGGGCATGACTGGGGCGGAATCATCGCCTGGAAGATGGCGCTCGATTATCCGGGGCGGATCCGGCGGCTGGTGATCCTGAACGCACCCTTCCGCCGGTGGAGGATGAGGGCCTACGTCTTCTTCTTCATGGTCCCGCTCCTCCCCGACTGGATCTTCCGCCGCTGGAACGACGCCGTGATCGAGGAGGTGTTTCAGCGCGCCTGCTACGACCCGGAGCGGGGCGTCGGCGCGGAGAGTCTCAGGCTCTATCAGGAAGCCTTCGCGCGTCCGGGAGTGCACCGCGCGGCGCTCGCCTACTACCGCGGGATCTGGCGGGGCCTGCGCACGGTTCGGGCCGACTGGGAGCGGCAAGTCGAAGTCCCGACGCTGGTCCTCTGGGGCGTGGCCGACGCGGCACTCCCCATCGAGAACACCTTCGGGCTGGAAAAGCACGTGCGCGATCTCCGGATTCTGTACGTCCCGATGGCGGGCCACTTCGTCCAGGAGGAGCAGCCCGGGGTCGTGAACGAGCGGCTCCTCGCATTCCTCACGGAAGATCCTCCCCCTGTCTAGGAGACAAAGGAGAACGCCATGCAGACCAGGACGATCGTCGTGGACGGAATCAAGACCTCCTACATGGAAGAGGGATCGGGTTCACCGGTGCTCTTCATCCACGGGCTGGGCGGCTACAAGGAGAACTGGGAGGCAAACCTCCCCGCCTTCGCGGCGCGCCATCGCGCCATCGCGCTGGATCTCCCCGGCTTCGGCGCATCGGACAAGCCCGACGTGCCCTACGGTCCACCCTGGCACGCCGAGTTCGTCCTGAAGTTTATCAGCACGCTGGGTCTTTCGCGGGTGAGCCTGGTGGGGAACTCCATGGGAGGGCACATCTGCTCGCTCATCGGCGCCACCCGCCCCGAGATCGCGGAGAAGATCGTCCTGGCGAACGCCACGGGCGCCCTCGGGGCGGAGCTGGCCAAAGGCGCCCTGACCCCGGACCTGATCGAGATGATGGGCCCGGTGAACCCGGGCGAGGACTTCATCCGGATGTTCATGGGGGTCATCTTCTTCAAGCAGGGGCCCTACAGCGAGAAGATGGTCAAACGCGCGCTAGCCGATTACGAGGGCGGGGATCTTCCCGCGCGGTTCAACGCCTACGTGAAGTCGATGCGCGGGATCCTGGGTCACGACATGGTGCCGCTGTACGGCAAGATCAAGGCGCCCACGTTGGTGCTCTGGGGAGAGAACGACGCGTTCGTCCCTTTGAAACACGGCCATCCCATCGCCGAAGGGATCCCCGGTGCGAAGAAGGCCATCCTGCCCGAGTGCGGTCACGTCCCGATGATCGAGAAGCCGGAGGAGTTCAACCGGATCGTGATGGAGTTCCTGGGATAGAGGCCCGCCCGAGGTCCCGAGCGGAGCGAGGGCCGACGTAATCTGATACGCCGCGAGGGCCGACGTAATCTGATACGCCGCGAGGGCCGACGTAATCTGATACGCCGCGAGGGCCGACGTAATCTGATACGCCGCGAGGGCCGAGAAGATCTGATGTGACTCGGGCCCTCCCGACGCACGCAGGGGCGACATTTCGGTCGCCCCTGCGGCGTTTCGATATCGCGCGACCGCGATCAGGACACCGCGGCCAGGACCTCCGGCAGATCCTTCTGGAGCGACGGGCGCGCCATCACGCGGTCGAGCCACTCGGCCAGCCGCTTGTGATCGTCACCGGGCCCCGCCTGGAAGAAGTTCGCCGCGCTGATCGGGATCGCGATGGCGATGTCGGCTACCGTGAACTGATCGCCGCAGAACCAGGGCCCCGCGCCGATCTCGGCCTCGAGCCGGCCGTAGACCTTCGCGAGCTCCTCCTTCGCCGCGGCCACCGCCTGCATGTCGCGCTGGGCGGGATCCTTCTGCATGAAGAGCTGCTGCGCGATGACGCCCACCGGGCCCCCGACGTCCTGGTCGCCGATGTCCTCGAGCAGGCGGCACCGTGCGCGCCCCGCCACGTCGTGCGGATAGAGCGGCGGCTTCGGGTACGCGTCCTCGAGGTACTCGAGCACGACGGTGGACTCGTACACCGTGACGTTGCCGTCGATCAGCGTGGGCACCCTGCCCCGCGGATTGGCGGCGAGGAACTCGGCCGGCTTGATCAGGTTCCCGGCCGCGTCGTGCGGGATGTCGATCTTCGTGAAGGGAAGCCCCTTTTCGTACAGCGCGATGCGGGCCTTGCGTGCCCAGGGCGAGAGAGCGATCGAGTAGAGCTTGATCATGGAGTCATCTCCTCAGGGAATCGGGCTTTCAGGGAGAACCTAAGCACGCCATCCCCGGACCGTCCAAGTCGCCCGGCGCCGGGCCCTCCGGGCGGGGACGCCCTCGCGCGACGGCGCCTTGCAACCCACGCGGGATCTGGTTTAGTCTGACTCTCCTTCGCCTGCTTCACCGCTGGTGGCGCCGACACCGCGCGGTGTCCGCCGCCCGCGGAACTCCCGGCCCGGCCGCCAGGCCGGGCGGGCCCTCGAAAGGAGCGATGCGCATGACCCGACACGCGAGGCCCCTCTGCGCGCCCTTCGCCCTGCTGATCGCCCTTCTGATCGCCGCGACGCTGCCGATCGCCGGCTGCGGTCCGAGCGAGGAAGAGATGATCAAGTCAGCCCGGCAGCTCGACGCCGACTTCGTGAAGGCGATGAAGAAGGAGGACGTCGACGCCGTGATGGCCACCTACTGGAACGACCCGCAGGTCGTCATGTTCGACACGGGTGAGATGATGGTGAAGGGGCCCGACGCGATCCGCAAAGGGTACAAATCGTTCTTCGAGGGAACGAACGTGAAGGAATTCACGTTGGCGAAGCAGGAGTACCGCGTTCTCGGGGACGCCGTGCTCGGCTACGGACTCTTCTCGCTCACGACCGTCCCGTCCCTCGGGCCCGAGGTGAAGATCGACGGACGCTACACGGAGATCATCGCGAAGCGCGACGGCAAGTGGGTATACACCGTCGATCACGCATCCGTCCCGCTCAACCCCAACGCTCCGGCGGAGCACAACACCGAGACGATCCAGCCCGGCCTTCCGCCGCCGGCCGAGTGAGCGGGCGCAGGCCCTCGAGGACGCGCGATGCGGGTGATCCCGATCCCCTGCCTCTCCGACAACTACGCCTACCTGATCCTGGATGAGGCCACGGGCGAGGGCGCAGTCGTGGACGCGTCCGAGGCCGATCCGGTGCGCGAGGTGGTTGCGCGGGAGAAGGCGCGCATCACCGCGATCCTGTCCACCCACCATCACTTCGATCACGTCGGCGGCAACGAGGAGCTCTCGGCCGCCTGGGGCGTCCCGGTGTACGGCGGCGAGAAGGACGAAGGGCGCCTGCCGGGTCTCACGAAGCCCCTCGCCCAGGGCGATGAGGTCACGCTCGGGGGCGCCCGCGCCCGCGTGCTCCACATTCCGGGCCACACGCTCGGCCATATCGCCTACGCGTTCCCCGGCCACGTCTTCACGGGCGACACGCTCTTCTTCGCGGGCTGCGGTCGCCTTTTCGAAGGGACGCCCGAGATGATGGTCGAGTCGCTCTCGCGAAAGCTCGGTGGGCTTCCCGACGACACGCGCGTTTACTGCGGCCACGAGTACACGGTGAAGAACCTCGAGTTCGCGCTCTCCGTGGAGCCGGGCAACGTGCGGGCCCGGACCACGCTCGACGAGGTCCGGGCGAAGCGCAAGGCGGGGAAGCCCTCCGTTCCCTCGACCATCGGACTCGAGAAGGAGATCAATCCTTTCCTTCGCGCGTCCAGCCCCGAGATCCAGGCCGCGGTCCGCAAGAGGTATCCGGAAACCGACGGCGAGGTCGCCATCTTCGCCCGCGTCCGGGAAATGAAGGACAATTTCTAGGCGGCGCACCCGCCGCGCTCCGGGCCCCCCATGCCCCGCAAAACCATCCGTCCCAGGCCTCCGGCGAAAAAGCGCGGAACCGCGAAGTCGCGGACGTCGACCCCGCTCCTCCAG
>JBGPLH010000042.1:0-15396 GCA_041486365.1 Thermodesulfobacteriota bacterium
CCCTGCGGGCCGCCCCAACCCAACCCAGCAGGAGGTTCAGATGCAGTGGAAGAACGCCGTGCTCGCGTCCGCCGTGGCGGGTCTTTTCGTCGCGGGGGCCGCGCACAAGGTCGTCGCCGGTGGGAACGAAGGCGCCGAAGCCAAGGTGAAGTGCGAGGGCGTGAACGCGTGCAAGGGAGAGAGCGCCTGCGCGACTGCCAAGAACAGCTGCAAGGGGCACAACGGCTGCAAGGGGCAGGGGTTCCTGAGCGTGACGCAGAAGGAGTGCGACGACCTCAAGGCCAAGATGGCCGGCGAGCAGAAGGGCTGATCGCGGCGCGGGAGCGGGGCCCGGCTCCGCTCCCGCGGCCCCTTCCGGCGAGAGGTTCATGAAGCGATCCACGCCATCCGCCCGCCCGTCCGAAGCGCCCTACCTGGGCGTCGGCGTCGGCCTCCGCCCGACGCACCATCCGCATATCCTCGAGCACGGCCCGCGCGGCGGACTCGGCGTCGACTGGTTCGAGGCGCTGAGCGAGAACTACATGGTCCCCGGCGGCAGGCCGCCGCGGCTCCTGGACGACGTTCGCGCGCATTTCCCCGTCGTCCTCCATGGCGTCGCGATGAACATCGGCTCGACGGATCCCCTCGACGACGAGTACCTCGACCGGCTCGCGCGCCTGATCGATCGCGTCGAGCCTCCTTGGGTGTCCGATCACCTCTGCTGGACCGGGGTCGGCGGGCGGCAGCTCCACGATCTGTTGCCGCTGCCTTTCACTCAGGAGTCGATCCGGCACCTGGCCTCTCGAATCATGCGCGTGCAGGAGCGGCTGGAGCGGCGGGTCGCCGTCGAGAACGTGTCTTCTTATATGAGCTTCGCGCAGGACGAGATGCCCGAGTGGGAGTTCCTCTCGGCCGTGGCCGAGCGCGCCGATTGCGGGATCCTGCTGGACGTCAACAACGTCTACGTGAACGCGCGCAACCACGGCTTCCAGGCCGAGCGTTACATCGACGCGATCCCCCGGGACCGCGTCTTCCAGTTCCACCTTGCCGGGCACAGCGAGCAGGGGCCCCTGCTCATCGACACGCACGACCATCCCGTGAAGTCGGAGGTCTGGACGCTCTTCGAGCGCGCGGTGCGGCGCTTCGGCGCGGTGTCCACGCTGATCGAATGGGACGACCACATCCCGCCCTTCGAGGAGCTGGAAGCGCAGGCCGCGCGGGCGCGGAGGATCATCGAGCGCGTCCTCCAGGAGGAAGCCGGAAATGAAAGAAGAAGCGCCGGCGGCGCTGGCTGAGACACAGCGCCTGCTCCGGCGGCTCATCACGGGGCCCGAGGGCGTGCGCCCCGCGTTGGCGGAGAACGGCGATCCGGAGGGACGCGGGCTCGCCGAGGTCATCCGGGACGACGCACCCCTGTCGGCCGTGGACCGGCTCGAGGTGTACGCCCACGCCTACTTCTCCCGGATCCTGGAAGTCCTCCGGAAGGACTACCCCGCGCTTCACGCGGCGCTCGGGGACGATCACTTCCACGCGCTCATCTCCGACTATCTGATCGCGCACCCACCGACGCGCTTCTCGCTTCGCCACGCGGGAGAGGCGCTCCCGTCCTTCCTCTCAGGCCACGTGGTCGCCGCGACCCTCCGCGCCGGATTTCCCTGGGCCGCGGATCTCGCGACGCTCGAGTGGGCCGTTGTGGACGCCTTCGACGCCGCCGACGCTGCGCACCTCACGCGCGAAGATCTCGCGCGCCTCCCGCCCGAGGGCTGGGGCGATCTGCGATTGCGCCTCGATCCCTCCGTACGCATCCTTCAGGCGGGCTGGCCCGTGAACCGGATCCGCGAGGCCTTCGACGCGGAGCAGCCCCTTCCCGCCATCGCGCCGGAGGAAACGGCCGTCTGCGTCTGGCGCAGGGACGAGCGGGTCTTCCATCGCCCGCTCGACCCGATGGAAGCCGCGTGCCTCGGGCTCGTCTCGGAAGGCGCGACCTTCGGCGACCTCTGCGGGCGCATCGCGCTCGAAGTCGGGGACTCCGAAACCCCGGCCCGCGCGCTGGCTCTTCTCACCGGCTGGGTCGAGAGCGGTCTGCTGTCCTCGCCGCTGTGATCTCCCGGCGTCTTCCCGCTTGACTTTCGCTTTCATTTCGCCGATACCGTGAGGCGTTTCCACGAGAACCCGAGGGGGGAAGCGTGCCGCCTGTCACCAAACGCCAGAAGGAAGTCCTCGACGCGATCGAAGCGTTCGTCGAGCGCCACGGCTACGCCCCGAGCCTGGAGGAGATCGGCCGAAGCCTGAAGCTCTCGTCCGTGTCGACGGTGCACAAGCACCTGACCAACCTCCAGCGCAAGGGCCTTCTCTCGCGCGAGTGGAACCGCGGGCGATCGGTCACGGTGACCCCACCCGCCGCTCCCGCGGGCGCCGTCGAGATCCCGCTGCTGGGCACCGTCGCCGCGGGCGCCCCCATCGAGGCGGTCGCGAACCCCGACACGATCACGGTCCCCGTCGAGCTGATCGGCCGCCGCCGGGCGTTCGCGCTCAAGGTGAAGGGCGACTCGATGATCGACGAGCACATCTGCGACGGCGACACGGTGATCCTCGAGGCGCGCGACACGGCCCGCGGAGGCGAGACCGTCGTCGCTCTCGTGCGCGGGCAGGACGCGACGCTCAAGAAGTACTACCGCGACGGCGCGAAGATCCGCCTCGAGCCCGCCAACGCGAAGCTTCAGCCCATCGTCGTCCCCGAGGACCAGGTGCGCATCCAGGGCGTGGTGATCGGGGTGATACGGAGGTATTGAGACGGTAGGGCGGGGGGCTGGGAGGGCGAGGCGTCTGCCGAGCAGGTCGGGGCGTCGCCAAGGAATCGGAGCCCTCGCCACGCCAGTTAGTGCTAGACGGACGAGCGGCATCAAGGCTAATCGACGCGCTATCCCGCCCGACTATGTCCCACACATCTGCGACATTCCGATTGTTCCGCCCTAGTAGGGGTCGCTG
This sequence comes from Thermodesulfobacteriota bacterium, assembly GCA_041486365.1. Lineage (GTDB taxonomy): Bacteria > JAUYMQ01 > JAUYMQ01 > JAUYMQ01 > JAUYMQ01 > JBGPLH01. Next base: position 2,968 of record JBGPLH010000042.1, read on the forward strand.
TTGATTATGGTGGAGCGATATGCTGCGGGAAAGAGGTGGAAGCTTCGAGTAGGCAGACCTTTATGATTCTAGTTGGGTGGCAGGAGGGACGGAGATGTTCTGGATCGGTCAAGCGCTCGTTGTGGTGGGTGGCCTACTCGGGATCGGCCTCGTTCGATCTATTCTCAGACGCCGGATATCCCGGGCCTCTGAGCGAACGCTCGACATGATTCTGGTCGCCCTTCTTGCGGTCGGGGTTGGCACGACCGTCTTGGAGAATCGCGACAAACTTCGCACGATCAACTCGCTCGAGACCGACATTGGAATCGTTCGGGACTACTCCGATATGGCACTTCTCAACTTTAATGGAAGTCAGTTCGTGGGTGGGGACATCGCCTTCAACTCACCACTCACCCATCTCATGGAGGGCACCTTTACCGAAGTCTTGCCCGGCCGCTTCCGGCGCGTGTGCACCGACGACGCCCGTAGGAAGTACCGGCAGGCTATCCGTGGGTTCCCCCGATTCCCGTTCTCACACTATTGGCTTGCGCTGTGCCTGCATGATTCGGGTGATCATGACTGGACCACCCATGCGCAAACCGCTCGATCGATCTTCGAGCGTACGACGCGGATTGCCGGGCATCAGCAGAGCCACGATGAAGCGTTGGCGCAGCTCGATATGCTCTTGAATTGACTCGGCTGCCGCCCATCATGGCAATGCAGCGGCCGCGCGGCCTGGCGAGCCCGCCTGCCGCCGCTGAGCGCGAGGGCGTTAGCCGGACAAACCGGATCCATTACGAAAAACCATTCGATCCTTTCAGGCGTGAGGAAGGAATGGAAGCCGAGGGGCCCATGATCAGCACGGCAAGCTTGAAGCCGCTCCGGCGCTGCGACCCGAGTGCCGTGGATTCCCTGTTGACGACCGTGGACACGACCCGACGTGATACGACGCAGCGGTTGGACCCACGGCGTCGGGTTCTTTTGGGACAGTTCCTGACGCCTGCGCCGGTGGCGTCGTTCATGGCGGGGATGATCGAGTGCCGGAAACGGGTCTTCCGTGTCCTCGACCCGGGCGCCGGGGTCGGGTCCCTTTCGGCCGCTCTCGTGGACGCGATGTGCCGGACGCCACGACGCCCGGAGGCGATCCTGCTGACCGCCTACGAGATGGATCCCATGCTCACCGGCCATCTCCGGGCGACCCTCGACTTGTGCCGCAAGGCAAGCGAGAACGCGGGGATCCGATTCGAGAGCCGCATCGTTGCCGAGGACTTCCTGGAAGTGGGATCGAGAACCTTGGCCGGTGATCTCTTCGCCCCCGGGGAAGACGAACGCTTCGATTGTGCCATCTTGAATCCTCCCTATAGGAAGATCCGAACGGAATCCCGCGAGCGGAAGCTCTTGCGCGCGATCGGAGTTGAGACCAGCAACCTTTATACGGGGTTTCTCGCCGTTACAGCCCAGCTCTTGGTCCCCGGTGGCGAGATGGTCGCGATCACCCCTAGGAGCTTTTGCAACGGCCCCTACTTCGAGCCCTTTCGCCGCTTTTTCCTGACACGCATGCGCTTTCGCCGTGTCCACGTCTTCGAAGCGCGGGACCGCGCCTTCGCAGATGCCGCGGTCCTGCAGGAGAACGTCGTGTTCCGTGCGGAGAGAACGACGGCTCCGAACACCGACGTGGTGGTCTCGTCGAGCCTCGACCCCGGCGAGTCGACCGTGCGCACCCGAACGATCCAGCACGATGACCTCGTTCGTCCAAACGATCCCCATGCTTTCATCCACATCGTGCCGAACGGTGATGGAGATTCAGTCCGACATCGGATGGGGAGCCTTGGTGCAAGCTTGGTGGATCTGGGCCTGACCGTGTCCACCGGACGGGTCGTGGACTTCCGAGCAAAGGATCTGCTTCGCGCCCAGCCAACGCGTAACACCGTCCCCCTCATTTACCCCTGTCATCTTCAAGAGGGCTATGTAGAGTGGCCGAACGGTCGAACCCGGAAGCCGAACGCGCTCGCGCTTGGTCCCCGGGCCGACGACCTGCTGGTTCCGGCCGGGCGGTACGTGCTGGTGAAGAGGTTCTCGTCCAAGGAAGAGCGTCGGCGTATCGTGGCGGCCGTGTACGACCCCGCGCGCGTTCCGGCCGATCACGTCGCGTTCGAGAACCACCTGAACTACTACCACCTTCGGGGCGCCGGGTTGCCGGCGACCGTGGCCAAAGGGCTGGCCGCCTTCCTGAACTCAACGATGGTAGATTCCTACTTCCGCCAATTCAGCGGACACACTCAGGTCAATGCCACGGACCTGCGCTCTCTTCGTTATCCGACGCGGAACAGGCTTGTCGGGCTCGGCCGACGGATCGGGAAGAGCTTTCCGCCGCAGGATGAGTTGGATCGCCTCGTCGAGGAGGTGGTGTTCCGTGGTTGAGCGGTCGCGCAGCAAACGGACCCCCTCCGCTAGGCGCATCTCCGAGGCGCGTGCAATCCTGAAGGCGTTGAATGTGCCGCGCGAGCAGGAAAACGTACGATCCGCCCTCACTCTCCTCGCATTGCTCGGAATGACACCGCAGAAGCGGTGGAGTGAAGCCGAAGCCCCCCTGCTGGGTATCACCGAGATGATGGACGTTTTTCGACTCAACTTCGGCAAGAGGTACGCCCCAAATAGCCGGGAGACGGTTAGGCGGTTTACCGTTCATCAGTTCGTCCAGATGGGGCTGGTCCTTGCGAATCCCGACAATCCACGTCGACCCGTCAACAGCCCGGACAATCGCTACCAGGCGGCCCCCGCTCTGATAAAGCTTGCACGTACGTTCGGCTCTTCAACGTGGAAGAGCGCCCTGGCGGGATTCCTGAAGAACGCTGAGTCGCTCCAACGGCTTCAGCCGAAGGAGCGTGACATGACGCTTATCCCGGTGAAGCTTCCGAGTGGTGCCCATCTGAAACTTACTGCAGGTGGCCAGAATGAGCTCGTGAAGATGATCGTCGAGGAGTTCTGCCCACGCTTCACCCCGGGCGGGATCGTGGTATACGTCGGCGACACGGGCGACAAGCACCGGCACGTCGAAACTGGCTACCTCGAACGACTTGGCGTAGAACTCGACGAGCATGGGAAGATGCCCGATGTGCTTGTCCATTTCATTGAGAAGAACTGGCTCGTGCTGATTGAGGCCGTTACGAGCCACGGCCCTATCGGGCTCAAGAGACACAACGAGCTCAAGGCCCTCTTCGGGGCCGCTCGCGCCGGTCTGGTGTTCGTGACCGCCTTCCTCACTCGACGAGCGATGACAAAATACCTTGCGGAAATTGCATGGGAGACGGAGGTCTGGATCGCTGAGGCGCCCAGCCACCTCATCCATTTCAACGGGGAGAGGTTTCTCGGGCCGTATGAGTGAAAAATCAGGTGCACATCCAGGGCGTAGTGAGTGGTGATCAAGGTCCTGCGGCGGTATTGAGGCCGGTGGGGGGGCGCCGGGAGGGCGAGGCGCGCGCGTCGGTCCCGCGTCCGGAATCGGCATGAGACCGGCGAACGCCATCCTGATTCGCCCCCTCGTGCCCGAGGACGCCCCGAAGCTCGCGCGCTGCTTCGAGCGATGTTACGGCTCGAGCTACGTGGTGGATTTCTTCTACGACCCCGAGCAGGTCCGCTCCCGGATTGCCGGGGGGTTCCTGCGCTCCGTGGTCGCCGTCGATTCCTCCGGGGACATCGTGGGGCACATGGGCCTCACGCTGCGCCATCCGGGCTGCCTGACGGCCGATGCGGGAAACACGGTCGTCGATCCCCGCTACCGGAACCAGGGACTGGCGGCCCGGCTGGGCGCGGGCATTTTCGAGCTTTGCCGCGAGGCCGGCCTGGTGGGGTTTCATCACTATCCCACCACGGCGCATCCCATCATGCAGAAGTTCGCCGTCCAGGGGGGCGGGATCGAGACCGGCGTCATGCTCGACTTCATCCCGGCCGGGACCCGCTACCGGGAGCTGGTGGACCATGCGTCGGACCATCGCACGGCGGTCGTCGTGGTGTACCAGCCCCTGGCGGCCGCGCCGGCGCGGGAGGTCTTCGTGCCCGAGCGCTACGCGCGGATGATGGTGGCACTCTGGGAGCGGGCGGGTCTCCATCGGTCGGCCCTCAATGCCGCCGGGATGCTGCCCCCCGCGCCGACGCGCCTCGATTCGACCCGCGATGTCCGGCGCGGCCTCGTGCGTCTGGAGGTGGGGAGCGCAGGCGCCGACCTGCCCGATCGCGTGGCCGAGGCCGCGGATCGGGCCGATATCGATGTCATCCATCTGGATCTTCTCTTGTCGGATAGCGGCGTGTCGATGGCGGTGGAAGCGCTGCGCGCCCAGGGTTTCTTCTTCTGCGCCCTCCTGCCCGAGTATCGCGGCGGAGATGTGCTTCGTCTGCAGCGTCTCCCGGACACGCGCGACGGACCCGTTTTTCCGGAGCTGGCCACGCCAGAGGGACGGGTGCTCCTCGACTTTATTGCTCGGGATCGCGCCCACTGAGGAAACGCGGCGCCGGGTGATCCCGGCGGGAGGGTTCAATGCGATCGCAGGCTGAGAAGGCGCGCGCCTTCCAGGCGCTCCACGCGCGCAGCGGCGCCTTCGTCATTCCCAATCCCTGGGATGTCGGCACGGCGCGGCTTCTCGCGCACATGGGCTTCGAGGCGCTGGCCACGACCAGCGCCGGCTACGCGTTCTCCATCGGCCAGCGGGACAATGCCGTGGGCCGCGCCCGGATGATGGAGCACCTGGCCGCCATCTCCCCGGCGACCGACCTGCCCGTGAGCGCCGACCTCGAGAACGGCTTCGGGGATTCCCCGGAGAAGGTCTCCGAGACCATCCGCATGGCCGCCGCGGCGGGAGTGGTGGGCGGATCCATCGAGGATTCGACCTCGCGCCCGGACGATCCGATCTACGATCACGCACTGGCGGTCGAGCGGGTCCGCGCCGCGGCCGACGCGGCGCGCGCGCTCCCGTTCCCCTTCACCCTGACGGCCCGGGCCGAGAACTATCTCGTCGGGCGGCCCGATCTGAAGGACACGATCCGGCGGCTAGAGGCCTATCGGGAAGCGGGGGCGGACGTCCTGTACGCGCCGGGGCTTGCGCGGCGTGAGGACATTGCCGCGGTGGTCGCCTCCGTGGGTCGCCCGGTCAACGTGGTGATGGGGCTCCAGGGGGTTAGCCTGAGCCTGGCCGAACTCTCGGAAATGGGGGTCAAGCGTGTGAGCGTCGGCAGCGCGCTTGCCCGGGCCGCCCTCGGGGCCTTTCTTCGAGCGGCCCGGGAGATGAGAGAGCAGGGTACCTTCCAGTTCGCCGACGAGGCCGTGAGCTATCGCGACATCAGCGCCATGTTCCAGACCTGAGCCGGCATCCGCCCGGCGAGGCTTGCGAGCGGTTTCGGGACGGTCGGAGGAGGCGGTCGTGGACGATCGAGCGAAGTACGAGCGCGCGAGGAAGCGGGTGAAGGAGTTGAAGGGCTTCTACCGTCACCTGGCGGTGTATCTGCTGGTCAATGCGTTCCTCCTCGTCATCAACCTCGTGACCTCTCCCTATGAGCTGTGGTTCTACTGGCCCCTGCTGGGCTGGGGCATCGTCGTCCTCATTCACGCGGCATCGGTCTTCGGCGGCGAGAGGTTCTGGGGAAAGGACTGGGAGGACCGGAAGATCAAGGAGCTGGTGGAGAAGGACAAGTGAGCCCGCCACGGATCGGCGCTCCGGCCGCTGCGTGCCCCAGGCCTGCGCGAATCCGCCTATGGACGCTTTGTTTATCTGCCGCGCTGGTTTCCGCGTCCTGTGCAAGCCACGATCCGGTTGCCTCTGGAACGACCCCTCCGACCCCCACGCGTCGACTCGCCATCATCCTTTTCGGATTCTTCAACAACGAGAATCCGCGTTCCTTCGAACCGAAGCGGATCACCTACGTGACCGTGGATCCCTACGGCGCGCACGGACAGATCGCCCGAAAAGCGGAAGCCTTCCCATGGTCACGCCCCATCCGGGTGCTCTCCTGGTCCGAGATGGACGTCCTGTACGACAGGGATCACGCGGACGGGGAAGCCGAGATCGTTGACGCTCGCACCCGGGCGGTCCTCGAGGTGCTGCGCGGGGTGGCCATGAACGAGGCGAGCGCTCTCGAGAAGGAGAAGAAGCTCCAGGCTCCGTTCCCTCCCTCGGCCGGTTTGAACGCGGACGATCGAATCCTGTTCGTCCTGGGACTCGAAACGTGCACCCCCGGCGGCGACCCGCATCTCCTGAGATCGGTCCTCGGTTGCTTCTGGTTCTCCGGAAACGGCCCGTACCTGGCGGGGGCGATCCAGCAATATGATTTCACACACTTCGGAACGAAAGACATGGTGTCGCTCGTCGCCAAGTGCTTTCCCGGGGACGAGAAAAAATAGAATCGAAGTCGCCGTCTCCTGTCCAGGCGATCCGGGGGAACGATGAAGCGCCGTCGGTTCATGCCGTGGATGGCCGGGATCCTTCTCCTCTCCACCATGGGGATGGGTTGCGCCTCCAACGCGCCGAATGGTTCCGCGGTCCCGTCACCCACCACCTACGAGTACTACGTCGACTCGGAGACGGGCAAACCCTATTCGCCTCTCTATGAGTCCGGCCCCGTTCGGTACGTGATCCAGTTCCCCGGCTACAATCCCTACGACGCCTTCCTCTATGGAAGGGATTTCGTGGCGTTCCTCTTCGTCGGATCCAAGGAGCGTTACGCGGTCCGGAATCTCCGGTTCGGTCTCGAGCGCGACGGCAGGGCGCTGAGCCCGTCCCGGAACAGCACCCTTGCCGATAGGGAATGGAAACTGTACACGTCGATCGGGCGGCCGACCGACCCGCCGGGGGGCTTCGATCTGAAGCCCGCCAAGCAAGCTCTCGTCGGGTTCGTTTACCCGCGGACGCAACTCGCGGGAGCTGCCACGGCGCAGCTCGAAGTGAGCTTCGATCTGATCGTCGGCGACGCCACAACCCCCATCAAGAGACGCATTTCGCTGAAACGGACGGCAAGCTCGGAGGTCACGGGGCAGGACCCCCGGTTTCGCGAAAGGGAGCCGGGGGAGGTCTTGCTCGTGGGCCCCTGGTGGCTCGAGACGGACAAGAAGGACATGGCCGGTGAGTACGACTCGTGCGTTGCCAGGGCGGTCGCGAACGAGGAGTGTGCGATCAGGGTGTCAGGGCGAGGGTTCCTGCCGCGGATCCGCTACGACAGCATTCATTTCGAAGGGTTCTTCTTGCACGTCGATCGTAAGAATCGCAAGCCAGGATGGTGGATACTATGGCTGATCGAGGAATTGAATGCGTCGTCCGGTGAAAATCCGTGGTAGGGCCGCTTCGGCGTGGACATGCTCGTCGTGGTAGCATCGAACCACGTTGTGTGTTGGGCTCGCCACCGGATCGGACGGCGAAGCCTCGGCGCCGCAACGTCAGGCTCCAGGTACCTCCGCCATGAAATCCCGCGAAGAGATCCTGAAGAGATTGAAGCCCCTCCTCGATCATCACCGCGAGATCGCGGTCGAGTTCGACGATCGGGGGCTCGTCGTGGTGCTGAAGAAGGTCCGCCCGAACCTTCTCGGCAATTTCGCGGGCGGGGACATGGCCTACGCCGCCAACGCCGCGGCCGGGCTCTTGTGCGTCGCCGAGGACCGCCTGGCCGAAACGGCCAGCTTGAACGTCGAGTGCATCGAGCGGGCGGACGGTGATGAACTCGCGGCCCGCGCCACGATCGTGAAATCCGGAACGAAGCTCATCCGGCTGCGGGTGGACGTCTTCTCCCGGACGGGCGCCCGCGAGAAGCTCGTCGCCATCGCCCAGGTGAACATGTCGCCGGTGCCGCTCGACGATCCGGCGATCAAGGCCCTTCGCGCCTGACGTCCCCTCGCGGCCGGCCGGGCTGCTTGAATTCCCCTCCACGCGGTGCCAGGAATCCTCCCCATGGACCGTCCTCCTCGCGAGTTCCGCCGGATCGTCCACCTCGACATGGACGCCTTCTTCGTGGAAGTCGAACGCCTTCACGATCCCACGCTCCGCGGGAAGCCCGTGGTGGTCGGCGGCGATCCGGATTCGCGCGGCGTAGTCGCGGCGGCGTCCTACGAGGCGCGGCGCTTCGGCGTTCACTCGGCCATGCCCGTTCGCACCGCCGCGCGCTTGTGCCCGCAGGCCGTCTTCGTGCATCCCCACCGCGGCCGGTACAGCGAGGCCTCGGATCGGGTCTTCGAGATCCTCGAGAGCTTCGCACCCGTCGTCGAGCCCGTCTCGATCGACGAGGCCTACCTCGATTTCACGGGAACCGATCGGATCTGCGGCCCCGTCGCGGATGCGGTCCGCACCCTTCGCGCGCGAATTCGCGAGAAGACGGGGCTCCCGTCCTCCGCGGGGATCGGAACTTCGAAGCTCGTCACGAAGATCGCGAGCGGCCTGGCCAAGCCCGACGGGCAGATCGAGGTCCCGCCCGGCGGCGAGGCGGCGTATCTGGCGGGCCTCGACGTGAGCGCGATCCCCGGCGTGGGGAAGGTGGGCGAGGGGAGGCTTCGCGCGGGAGGCATGGCGACCATCGGCGATCTCGCGCGTCTGGGGCGCGAGCAGCTCGATGCCTGGCTTGGGGACACGGGGGCCTGGCTCTGGGAGTGCTCGCAGGGGTTCGACGATCGGCCGGTAGAGGTCGGCGGCGAGCCCAGGTCCATCGGGCGCGAGACCACGCTGGCCCGCGATTCGAGCGACGCGGAGCTTCTCGAGTCGACGCTCCACCATCTGGCCGAGCGGTCCGCGACGCGCCTGCGGCGCTACGGGCTGCGGGCGCGGACCGTGACGGTGAAGTTCCGCACGTCGGACTTCCGTACGTTCACGCGGTCGCGCTCGCTCCCGGCTCCGACCGATCTCGACACGAAGCTGATCCCCGTGGCCCTCGATCTGTTCCGGAAGATCTTCCACGACGAGCACGGCGGACGCGCCAAGGTCCGCCTGATCGGCGCGACGTTCTCCGGGCTATCGCACGACCCGGCCCAGATCGATCTCCTGGAGGGTGAGCGCGAGAAGCGCCTCGGGCGCCTGGTCCGGGGGATCGACGCCGTACGGGAGCGGTACGGCCCCGAGGCCATCGTCACGGGCAAGGCGATGCGATACCTCGAAGAGGAGTAGGCGGAGTCACGGGCACCGCCTCAAAGTGCCTCACGATTCTCGCCACGGACAAGGAGATCGGCTCATGAACCACGACTATCTCTTCATCTTGCTCGGCCTCGCGGCCGGGATGCTCAGCGGACTCATCGGCATCGGCGGGGGCATCATCATCGTGCCGGCGCTGTTGTTCTACTTCGGCTTCACGCAGCATCAGGCGCAGGGCACGACGCTCGCGCTCATGGTGCCGCCGATCGGACTGCCCGCGGCCTGGGCCTACTACAAGCACGGCGATGTGCATTTCCAGGCGGCGCTCCTCGTGTGCGTCGGGTTCTTCCTCGGCGGGTTTCTCGGGGCGAAGCTCGCCGTTCGAATTCCAAACGAGATCCTCGAGCGGGTCTTCGGACTGGCAATGCTCGGGGTGGGTGTGAAGATGCTGCTGGCGAAGTGAAAGGGCATGGCATGTTCGAGCTGAACGAGACCCAGCGCATGGTGGAGAGCGCTGTTCGCGCCTGGTGCGAGAAGGAGCTTGCGCCTCGCGTGCCCGCGCTCGAGTCGGGGGAGCTTCTCCCCTACGACCTCATGCGCTCCCTCGCGCAGGGCATGGGGCTGGCAGGCGTGGTCGAGGCGCGGGCGCGAAAGCGCATCGCGGCTTTGCGCGGTGGAGATGATGCGAAGCGGGTGAGCGAGGCGGCTTCGGGCGAGGAGGAGGGTTTCGGCGACGATCCGATGCTGACGAGCATCCTCCTGAAGGAGATCTCGCGGGTCTCGCCCGGCTTCGGGATGGCCCTCATCGCGACGCTCGGCTGCGGCATGGCGATCCTCGGGAAGGGATCGGCCGACACGATCGAGCGCTACGCGCTCCCCGTGCTCCGCTTCGAGAAGATCGGCGCCTGGGCGCTCACGGAACCCGGCGCCGGAAGCGACGCCTTCGGCGGTATGCGCACGACGGCCCGGGTCGACGGTGACGCGCTCGTGCTGGACGGCCAGAAGACCTTCATCAGCAACGCGCCCTGCGCCGACATCTTCGCCATATACGCGCGCATCGTGAGAGGAGAGGGCGAGCGCCCCGTCCGCGCCGTCGTCGTGGAGCGTGGCACCGAAGGGCTCGAGACCGGGCCCGCCATGCGCAAGATGGGGATGCACGACTCGCCCACGGGCGAGGTCTTCCTCCGCGACTGTCGCGTGCCCATCGGGAATCTCCTGGGCGACCTGGACGGGGAACGGGAAGCGCGCGGCGGCGCGGCGCTCGAGACGCTCACTCTCGAGCGCGCCGTGATGCCGGCCATGTGTCTCGGGATCATCGAGCGGTGCACGGAGGAATCGATCCGCTACGCGCGTCTGCGCGAGCAGTTCGGCCGATCGATCGGGCAGTTTCAGGGGGTCGGCTTCAAGATTGCCCGGATGACGATCGCCCTGGAGAACGCGCGCAACCTCGTGGCCAAACTCGCCTGGGCGCAGCGCCGGGGAAAGCTCGATGCACGGCTGGCCTCCATCGCCAAGCTCTACTGCGCCGAGGAGGCGGTGCGCACCGCCCTCGACGCCATTCAGGTGCATGGCGGCGCGGGCTACATGGCCGAGCTTCCCTTCGAGAAGCTCATGCGTGACGCGAAGATGTTCGAGATCGGCGGTGGCACGAACGAGATCCAGCTCGACACGATCGCGCGGCAACTGCTCGCACGGGAGGGAGACTGAGCCCGCATCCCGCAGGAATTGCGCGTCCCCGCTGAGCCCCAAGAAGCCTCTGCAATCCCTGCACCCTCATCACAAGACCACGACGCGACGACCTTTCTGGAAGACCCCCCAACTCGGGCTGATAAGCCGCATGTCCGGCGGGCGCGGCTCGGGGCATGATCATTGCATTTCATACAAGAGGCGTTCGAGTCGTTCCCCCGTCGTCACGCGCGACGCTCCACTCCCCGGAGGTTTCCATGGCATCCCGGAAGAAGGCGCACCCGGCCCCGCAACCGTCGACGTCGCGGGAGAGCAAACGCATGCGGGCGTCGGACGCGGTCTTCTGGTACGCGGAAGAGCTGTCTCCGGGCCTTCGATCCACCATCGGCGGGGTGCTGATCCTTGATGGGCCGCCCGACTGGGAGAAGTACCGTCGGGAAACGGCGAACGCCATGCGCAGAACCCCCCGGCTGCGCGAGAAGATCGTGGATCCGCCCATGCGCTTCATGCTGCCCGAGTGGGTCGAGGACGAGCACATGGACCTCGACTACCACATGCGGCGCGAAGCCCTGCCGGCGCCGGGGGACGAGGAGATGCTCTTCGAGATGGTCTCGCAGATCATGGCGACGCCGCTGGACCGGGCGCGGCCGCCCTGGGAGACCTACATGATCGAGGGGCTCGAGGGGGGCAGGGCGGCGAACCTCTTCAAGATGCACCACTCGATGGTGGACGGTGTCGGGTCCGTCTCGCTCCTGGAGACCCTCTCGGAGAAAGGTCCACGTTCGAGGCAACGCGGCGCGCCGCTTCCCCCGCCGAGGGCCCGGGAGGAGGCGCCCCGCTGGCTCTTCGAGAAGGTGATCGATGAGGGAGGAGAGATCGTCCGGGACGCGCTGGAGACGGCGAGGACCACCTTCGATTTCGCGAAGGAGATCGCGCTCCATCCCTTTCGGACGGCCGCGAAGGCCGCATCGACCGCCCGCAGCGCCTACGGTCTGCTGGAGGACCTGGGCAAGAAGCCGATCGCGGATCCGATCACGGAAGGCGCGTCCGGCCTGGGACGGCGTATCGATCCCCTGTTCGTATCCCTCGCCGATCTGAGGCGCGTTCACAACGCGCTGAACGCCACGATCAACGACCTGGTCCTCACCGCCGTCTCGGGCGCGGTGGGGCGATACCATGCCCTGCGGGGCGTGCCCATGGAATCCATGCGGGCGATGGTCCCGGTGAACCTGCGGCAGGACCACCAGCGCGGGGAGCTCGGCAACCGGGTCGGCATGATCAACGTGACGCTTCCGGTGGGCGAAGACGATGCACGCCGGCGGCTCTCGCTGATCCAGCGGCGGACGGGGCGCGCCAAGGGCGACCGCCGCGGGGCCATGTATCCTTACTTCATGCGCCTCGTGACGGCGCTGCCAACCTTCGCGTTCCGCGCCTTCATCGAGAGCACGGCGGGCAGCGTGAACCTCATCTGCACGAACATCCCGGGCACCGACGAGCCGCGCTGGCTCGCCGGCCGGAAGATCGAGGCGCTCATCCCCATCGCGCCCGTGATGGAGAAGTGCCCGCTCGCCATCGCGCTCTTCTCCTACGTGGACAAGCTCGGCATCGGGATCGCCACGGACCCGGAGGCGATCCCGGACCATGAGAAGATGAAGGCGCACCTGGAGGA
>JBGPLH010000043.1:0-15282 GCA_041486365.1 Thermodesulfobacteriota bacterium
CGATCGGCCCGCCCTGTGCCTGCGCCCGGCTTTCCTCTAAAATCGCCTCCTGCCATCCCGCACTCGGAGGCCCGCAGGGTGTCCACCGACTTCCGCCGTTTCGAGATCGACGAAATCCTCAGCGACGGCTCGCCGATTCGGATCCGCGCCATTCAGCCGGGCGACGGCGAGCGGCTGCAGGAGCACTTCCGCACGCTCTCTCCCGAGTCGGTCTACTTCCGTTTTTTCGGGATGAAGAAGCGGCTCTCGCCGCAGGAGGTCGCGGCCCTCACCGGCTGCGACTTCATGCGCGACGCCGTGCTCGTTGCCACCCGCGGCTCGAACGCGGAGGAGCGGATCGTCGGCGTCGGCTGCTACGTGCCGCCGCGCGCGGAAGTCGACGGGCATAGGGCCGAGGTAGCCTTCGCGGTAAGCGACGCGTTCCAGGGGCACGGTGTCGGCACGATCCTGCTGGAGCACCTCGCGGAGATCGCGCGGGCGAACGGCATCACGGAGTTCGAGGCCGATGTCCTCGGAGAGAACAACCGGATGATCGAGGTGTTCGCCCAGAGCGGCTTCCGCGTGAAGCGCTACCTCGAGGGCGGCGTGTTCCACGTTTCCTTCCCCACGGCGGAGACGAGCGAGCACGAGGCCGCCCACGCCGCGCGGGAGCGAACCGCCGCGGCGCGGAGCGTGCGGCCGCTGCTCGCGCCCGCATCGGTGGCCATCGTCGGCGCTTCGCGCCACGCCGGGAGCATCGGCGCCGCGCTGCTGGACAACGCGAAGAAGTGCGGTTTCAAGGGACCGATCTACCCGGTGAACCCCCGAGCGAAGCGGCTCCTCGGCCTGCGCGCGTACCCGAGCGTCGGCGCGATCGGGGCGCCGGTCGAGCTGGCGGTGATCTCGGTCCCGGCGGCACAGGTGGAATCCGTCATCGACGACTGCGCGCGCGCCGGCGTGCGCGGGCTCGTCGTGATCTCCTCGGGCTTCGGCGAGGCCTCCCCGCAGGGGCGCGAGATGGAGCATCATCTCCGGGATGAGGTGCGTGGCGCGGGCATGCGCATGGTGGGGCCGAACTGCATGGGGCTCCTGAACACCGACCCCCGCGTGTCGCTCAACGCCACCTTTGCGCCTAACTGGCCGCCGCCGGGGAACATCGGGATGCTCTCGCAGAGCGGCGCGCTCGGGCTCGCGCTGCTCGACTGCGCGCGCAAGCTCCACATCGGGCTCTCGACCTTCGTCTCCGTCGGGAACAAGGCCGACGTCTCCGGCAACGATCTGCTCGCCTGGTGGGAGGAAGACCCGCGCACGGAGGTGGTGCTGCTCTACCTCGAATCCTTCGGCAACCCGCGCGCCTTCGCCCGCGTGGCGCCCGCGGTGGCGCGCAAGAAGCCCATCGTGGCCGTGAAGTCCGGGCGCTCCGTGGCGGGCAAGCGCGCCGCGACGAGCCATTCGGCGGCGCTGGCGAACCTCGACGTGGCGGTGGACGCGCTCTTCCGTCAGGCCGGCGTGATCCGGGCCGAGACGCTGGAGGAGCTGTTCGATGCGGCGGTGCTGCTCTCGAGCCAGCCGCTCCCGGCGGGGCCGCGGATCGGCGTCATTACGAACGCAGGCGGGCCCGGCATCCTCTTCGCCGACGCATGCGAAGCGGCGGGCCTCACGCTCCCCGTGCTCGCGCCGAAGACGCGGAGCAAGCTGGGATCGTTCCTGCCGCCGCAGGCGGGCCTCTCCAATCCCGTCGATCTCCTCGCGCAGGCCGGCCCCGAGGACTTCGAGCGCGCGATCGAAGCGGTGGGCGCCGACGGGTCGGTCGACGCGCTCGTCACGATCTACGTCCCGCCCCGCGTGAGCCGGCCCGCGCAGATCGCCCAGGCCATCGCGACGGCGACGACCAGGGTCCCGGCGGCCAAGCCGGTGGCTGCCGTGTTCCTCTCCTCGGAGGCGCCGCCCCCCGCGCTCTCGAAGTGCCGGCGCGGGAGCATTCCCTGCTATCCGTACCCCGAGAACGCCGCCCGCGCGCTCGCGCAGGCCAACCACTACGCCCGATGGCGCGAGCGCCCCGCGGGCAAGCCCATCGTGCTCGATCGCTTCGCCACGAGCGCCATCCGCGCCGTGATCGACCGCGCCCTCGCGTCCGCCGGCGGATCGGCGTGGCTCGGGCCGGGGGACGTCGCCGCGATCCTGCGCGCGTCGGGGATCGACTACGCCGAGTCGCGGCGCGTGACGCCCGGGGATGCGCCGGCGGAGGCCGAGCGCATGGGCTTTCCGCTCGTGGCCAAGGCCATCGCGCCGGGACTCCTTCACAAGAGCGACGTGGGTGGCGTGATCCTCGGCCTCCGGTCCGCGGCGGAGGTGAAGGCCGCGGCGAAGGGGCTCGAGGAACGCATGGCGCGGATCGGCGCGGGGCTCGAGGGGATCCTGCTCCAGCGGGAGATCGCGGGGGGTCTCGAGGTGCTGGTCGGGGTGGCCACGGACCCGATCTTCGGCCCGCTTCTCGTCTGCGGGATGGGGGGCGTGCTCGCCGAGCTGCTCGGAGACGTGTCCTACCGGCTCACGCCCGTGACCGACGTGGACGCGGCCGAGATGATCGGGAAGCTCCGCATGGGCCCGCTGCTGGACGGCTACCGCGGCTCGCCCCCGGCCGACCGCGAGGCGCTCGCCCTGCTGCTGCAGCGCGTGTCGGCTCTCGTGGAGGTGATCCCGGAGCTGCGCGAGATGGATCTGAATCCCGTCAAGGTGCGCGAGCCCGGGCGCGGGGCCGTCGTCGTGGACGCGCGCATGCGGATTTGGGGTCAGGCATGACTTATTGACTTTACGCAACCCCGCGTTCACCGAAACCTTCACCGCCAGGAGATCTCCATGAAGCTTCGAAGCGTTGTCGTCGCCACGGACTTCTCGCCCATCGCCGATTCCGCCCTGGGGCTCGGTTTGGCCGTCGCCCACGCGTCCGGGGCGCGGCTGACGATCTGTCACGCCGTCCCGATCGAGATGGCCATCTACGCCGGTGTGCCCGTCGGTCTGCGCGGCGAGCTCGAGGCCACGATCCGCGCCAAGCAGGAGCGCGACCGGCGCAGGGCGGGCAGGCTGGTGGAGCGCGCGGAGCAGGAGGGGGTCGAGGCGAAGGCCGTCATCGAGGAAGGGGATCCCGCGAATGTGGTCCTCAATGTCGCGAAGAAGGCGAAGGCCGATCTCATCGTGACGGGAAGCCACGGCCGCGGTGGCGCGTCGCATCTCCTGCTCGGCAGCGTGGCGGAGAAGGTGGTGCGGTCGGCGCCCTGTCCGGTGCTCGTCGTGAAGAAAGGGAAGCTTCGCGCGAAGGGGCCCGTGCTCGTCGCGCTCGACGACAGCCCGATGGCCGGCGCCGTGGCGAGGGCCGCGGCCGGGGTCGCGAAGAATCTCGGCGTGAAGCTCGTCGCGATTCACGCTGTGCGCGAGACACATATCTACGAGGACGTGTACGGACCCGCGATCGGCCGGCAGGTCTATCGCGAGATCGCCGATCTCGGCATGAAGCGCGCGAAGCAGAAGGTCGCGGGGATCCTGAGGAAGGCGGGCGCGAAGGTCGCCGGGAAGGATCTGCAGGTGCGCGAGGGGCGTCCCCAGGACGTGGTCGTCGACGTCGCCGGGAGGGTGCGCCCCTGCCTCATCGTGGTCGGAACCCACGGGCGGCACGGTCTCAAGCGCGCCGTGCTCGGTAGCGTCGCCGAGTCCATCGTGCGGCAATCCGCCGTCCCCGTGCTCGTGGCGCGGGTAAAATAACGGGAGACCCATGAAACAGATCCTTCGCATCGTCGGAATCCTCGTCGTGATCGCGCTCGTCGGCGGCCAGGCGATTCGTCCCGCCAGGACCAATCCTCCGGTGACCGGCGAGATCGTCGCGCCGCCGGAGATCGCGAGGCCGCTGGAGGCCGCCTGCTACAACTGCCACTCGAACGAGACGGTCTGGCCGTGGTACAGCCAGGTCGCACCGGCCTCCTGGCTCCTTGCCAGCGACGTGAACGAGGGGCGCGGGAAGCTCAACTTCTCGGAATGGAACTTGCTTCCGGCGGCGAAGCAGGCGAAGAAGTTCAAGAAGGCCGCGGGGGAGATCGAGGAAGGCGAAATGCCGCCCTGGTACTACCTGCCCCTGCACCCGGAGGCGAGGCTTTCGGACGCGGACAAGGCGGCGCTGGTAGCGTGGTTCAAGCGGCAGGCGGCGCCGCCGGGGATGTAGGCCGGCTATCTCTGCCCGGGCGTGCGCTTCCGCCTGAGCGCGGGAATACCTGCAAGCCCGGAGGCGAGCAGCATCCACGACGAGGGTTCGGGTATCGCCGTGGCGCCTCCGGCGGTGACGTTGTCGACGCCGAGCGATGCAATGACCGCCGGCCCCGGATACGTCGGGTCGGGGCTGTCGTAGATCCGAAGTTCCCCCACGTTCGAAAGAAGCGTGTTCACGTCACCCGTGAGCGTGGTGAGAGACATCGGGTCGACCGCGAACTCGACGTGTGTCCAGCCGATGCCGGCGGGCAAGAAGACGGCGCCGCTGAAGGCCATGTTGTCAGGCGGGCCAATCGTCTTCGGCATGAAGAGGGCGAAGGAGAACTTCGTGAACTTGCGGGCAGAACCGGGAGGGAAGGCGCGCGGAAAATTAGACGATCGCGAGGGATGCGCGAAGTAGGGGCCCAGCCCGGGATGGCGCGATCGCGTGGCGGCAGGTGTCAGCGGGCTCCGGGTGCTCCACGCCATCCGGTGTGGGCCCAGGCCGCGACCTCGGGCTTGGCGAGCGCGGCCACCCGCTCCTCGTAGCGGCGCTGGGCCTCTTCTCCCATGAACTCGCGCCAGCCGCCACCCCTGCCGCTGTGAAAGAACCCTCGGTTTTCCTTCCAGATCGCCTCGGTGGAGTTGGGCACGAGCTCGTCGGCACGCTCGCGCATGCGCTGGAACGAGGCGGCCTCCACGAGCGGCGGCCACCGGTCCTCGGGAACCACGATCGCGAGCCGGTCGGCGAGGCGCCGCATCTCGCCTTCGAGGTCCGCCTTGAGATCGGCGTAGTGGAAGGCCACGACGTCGGCGCGGTCGCTCTCGCGCAAGGCTAAATCGAAGTGGTGCAGCGTTGATCGCAGCGAACACGTGGCGTGCACCGGTGGTCGGGGATTGTCCATCCACTCCCAGAAACGATCCTCGATCGTTTCCCCGGAGGGTGGAGGATCCATGGCCATCAGATCAGCGAGGTCGTCCACGCCCATCGTCTTCTCGCGCGCCGCGAAGAACGCCTCCGGGTCCATGTTTTCGAAATGGTAGTACCAGGACACGGCGACATCGCGCGGATCGCGCCCGACGCAGATGTACGTGACACCGTGCTGGCGCGGGAGGCCGTCGAGGGGGGTATGGGTCTTGATGAACCTGCGGTGCTTCTGCGCGTCGAGCAGCGCGAAGACCCACGCGCGGTCCTTGATGACCATGTCGAGCCAGGGTGAGATCTCATCAAGCGGCCGGTCGAACTTGGGATCCTGGAAGATCAGCAGGCCGCAGATCATCTGCATCCATGTCGTGCCGCACTTCGGCGGGGTGCTGATCACGATGTCGTCGGGCCGGAAGCGGAATCCCTCCCATCGCGCGTTGTCGTGGACCACGGACAGGTAGTGCGGTCTCGTCTCCGTCATCGTTGTCTCCGGCTCCGCGATTTTTTCAAGGTACGAGCGGCGGGACTCCAAAATCAACGTGGACCCCATGCACGTGATGCGTGCCGCCGATGTAGCGGCCCGTGCCGCGCTCGCCAATCCACTCGCACCAGACGTGATCTTTCGGATGCCGCCACTTGTACTGCTCGGTGGTGCGGAGATACCCGGGGTCCAGCAGGCGGTTGGCTTCGCTCAGATTCATCGAGTGGTCTCCATCGCCCAACGCCTTGCGATGCGGCGGGTCGCCAGAAGGGGTCGATGCGTTTTGCTGCAATGGGCCGACCACGGCTACCTACCCGAGGTTGTTTCAGAGCCAGGCGGTCCGGGGGTCTGAGGAAGACCATCGGTGATCGTGAACCACGGCGCCTTGGATTCTACGAAGATGTTGGCGCGAGGGGTAATTCCGGGATGCTCGTCCAGGCTGCCCATGGGAACTACCACGACGCCGCGGCTTTCGTTGAGCCACGGCAGGCTTGAGCCACATCGGCGACAGAACACATGAGTGAACCGCTCGGCATCCGGGGGTTTGTACGACTGCAACTGGTCCTCACCCTGGGAAAAGTGGAAGCCGTCGCGGGGCAGAAATAGATTGGACGCAAACGCGGCCCCCCTGGTCTTCCGGCAGCGAGAGCAATGACAATTGTGGGCCCAAACGGGATCCTGCGTGAGTTCGTAGCGCACGGCACCGCAAAGGCAGCCACCCGTAACGTTCATAATTGTCCTCTCGCCGCCCAACGCATCCCGGTTGCTCACCCGGTGAGCCTTCCCAGCGAGGCGGCCCTCACCACATGAGCCCATTGGGTCACGACGGCTCGGCTGTCCGGCTGCCCCAGCCCCGCGCATTCGTCCGTCCACCGTCCCAGGGGCCTACTTCGTTTCCTTGGCCGCTATCTCCCTGACCGCCTTCAGCGCCTGGTCCGGCGAAATTTCATTCCCCTGTCCATCCACGTAATGAATGTCGTAGGCCGCGTCGGAATAAATGTAAAGTGCGCACGGCCGGTGCCCGCACCGGAATTGATGGACATGGCGAGAAGGCATCATGGCAAAGCCGCCTGCCCGTAGCGCAAGCGGCTTCCCGTCTTTCATTTCCAGATGGCCCTCACCGGACACCATCATCAGGTTTTCATTCGGCGTATGCCAATGCCATGGGATCGAGCACCCTGGCGCTGCTTTGGCCAGGATGATCGAAGGCCCTTTCGTGGGATCGCCGCTTTGCACGGAGCCTGTCGAGCACGTCGGCATGTTCGGGACGGGGGCGAATTTCATCTCCGCCATGTTCATCCCCGCCGCCTGGCCGGCGGCCCCCTGCGCCCGCGCGAAGCTCGTCAGGGACAGGATCAACGACACGGTAAACGTGGCGCACAACAACTTAGTTCGGTCGCTCATCGCTACCCCCAGGCGTGAATCCAAGCATGAGTTTGGTCACATGAACGTGCTGGACCCGGTCTGATCCACCGTCTAACGGTGCGCTAAGCTGCGGACGCCGCAGGCGACCGTCAGCTTGAGCGAACTGTTATGTGGCTCCTGCGTGAACACGATTCTTTGAGAATAGAATTGATCCAAACATTACGACCCAAAGGAATGCACCTCCCCAAATGCCCGGTGAAACAACCACCCTGCTCTCGACTCCTGTGCTGTAATAGTGCAATCCTTGCCTCCAGCCCAACGCAAATATAAGCCCTGCAAGACCCCCCCCCTGCAATGGCAGCTATTGATCTGGTAGGACTGAGATAAGATCGATCCATCCACCCCGCGCCTAGCGTAAGCATCACACCGCTAGCGGCCCCTGCTAACGGAAAGTATGGGAGGGATTTCTCTGCGTATAGAGGGAGCAAGTAAACGGTGACCCACGCCAGCAGGGCCAGAAAAAGCGTTGCAGCAAAGCGCGAACCCAGGCGGCCACCCGGGGCGAAGCCAGTAGCTAGGGCTCCGGCAGCGAGCAGGACACCTGGCATGAGGACAATGCCCAGGGCGATGGCGTCCGGCGCGCTGAAGCTCCATCGGACAGCCGCGGCCGAGAGGGTGCCAGCGCTCATCCAAACCACCCGAGAACGGTTGATAATTGTCATGGGCATCTCTGCCGTGGAGATTAGACCACATAACTACAATTAGACTGTTCTGCCTATTTCGATATCCCTGCGACCCCCGTCAGCCTATCACGGAGGGGTTCGAGACCATACGGCTCGCAACCATCCGAAGATGCGCGTCATTGTATGCCCCAGGGGTCGAAGGTCCCCAGGATAGACTGTTCTGTCTATCACGCCGGGCGCGAGGCCGAAAATAGCTTTCTCCCCGAATTGGCAGCCCAAGGCAAATCGTCCAGGGGCTGCGAACTCGTACGCCGCCGGGCCCCGCACCGCGGATACGACGGCATCCCGGACCGTCGCCTCCCTCCGCCTCCCTCAGCTCCTTCTCGATCTCCTCGACCGTGGGCAGGCTGCCCTTCAGCGACTTGGGAAGCGACTTGACGATCCGCGTCTTCCACTCGGCGACACCGATCGGCTTCGCGAGGCTGCGGAGGGCGTACTCGACGACAATCTCGTTCTTCGCCCGACAAAGCAGGAGGCCGATGGTGGGTTTGTCGTCGGGGTGGCGCAGCAGGTCGTCGGACGCGGAGAGATAAAGATTCAACTGGCCGACGAAGGCCGGATCGAACGGTACGGCCTTGAGCTCGATGACCACGTAACAGCGGAGCTTCAGGTGGTAGAAGAGCAGGTCGACGTGGAAGTCCCGGTCGCCGACCTCGAGGAGAACCTGGCGGCCCACGAAGGCGAAGCCGGTCCCCAGCTCCAGCAGGAAGCGCTGGATGTGATCGACCAGCGCGGCCTCAACCTCGCGCTCCCGACGGGGATCGGCCGTCCCGAGGAAATCGAAGAGGTAGGGGTCCTTGAAGACCTGTGCGGCCATGTCGGATTCGGCGGGTGGCAGGGTCGACTTGAAGTTGGTGAGGGCCTTGCCGGATCGCTGAAATGCTCGACCGTCAATCTGCAGCGCCAGAATGCTTCGACTCCAGCCGTGCTCCACGGTCTGGCGGATATACCATTTCCGCTCGGCGGCGTCCGGTATCCGATCGAGGAGAATGCAGTTGTGGAACCAGGGTATTTGTGCAGCAAGCTGCTGCACAATTGCCGGGTCCGGCCACGCGGCGGCGAACGCGCGCATGTACTTGAGATTGCGCGGTGAAAACCCCTTCATATCGGGGAACGCCTCGCGGAGGTCCAGGGCGAGCCGGTCGATGACCTTCGCTCCCCAGCCCGCGCGATCCTGCCGCTCCAGGATCATCCGCCCGATGTCCCAATAAAGCAGGACCATCGCCGAATTGGCGGCCAGGACGACTCGCAGGCGTTCCTGCGTGATTCGGCACTTGATCTCGCCCAGGGCTTCGGCGTAATCGCCCGGGAGACCGGCGCGCTGGGGCGCGGCCGGAAACAGGGCCTCCTTGCGCCGGTGTCCCAGCACGATGCGGTTTTCGGACTTGCCCCTGGCATTGCGTTTCCCCGCCATACCCCAGCTCCTTCAGACTCCTCCTATTACGAGTTCGGTGTCCGCGCTCGGATTCCGTCGGCGTGGAGAATTGTCCGGAGGAGCACGATGTCATAGAGAGCGCCGCGCCGAGCTCACGCCGCGCGCAGTGGAGCGAGGTCGTTCTTTTTTACCACGGGCAGACCCAGCCCTCGCAGTACCCGGTTGAGCGAGGCTACTGAAATCCTGCTGGGCGCCGTGATCTCGATCCCGATCGGATTGCCCTTCCGGTTGAAATCGATGACCAGTCCGGGCTCCACCCGAGAGGTCCGGTAACTCCTCTCCCCGGGCCGACGTGGCAGGTACAGGTAGGCGGCCAGGGGACGCCCGTGGCGAAAGGTCACTTCCAAATACGGTTCCTTCATCTCAAGACTCCCAGACAGGGTAGGCAGTAATGACAACGACCATTTCCGCCTCGAAATCAGGTTCAACGATCACCGCCCAGGGCCTTCGCTTGTGGCGGGTCTTGATCACCCACCGGCCCTCGACGATGTCAGGCCGATGATCGAGCGCACGCTCGATCATGTACCGGAGATCCACCTCTGTAAAGCCTCGGTCGACCATACGCTTGAGGAGATGCGGGCTGAGCTCCAGCTCCCATTCCCACCAAACGGGCCATGCTCGCTTCGGCAGATGATACCTCCGCTTCGTCCAGTCCCTTCTCGGCTCCCTGTTTATATATCAGGCCCTTGTGTCAGATCCACCCTATCCAAGGACGCGAAGCGTACCATTCCGTAGCCTGCGATCAGCTGCTGAGGCCGCGCGGAGGTCCCGCGCGAAGCGCGGGCCGACAGGATCCTATATGCGCGCGGCCCTCCCGATCCCGCGCCCGGTGCGCCGTTCCTACCTCGACACGGTCACGCTCGTTCGTGAACGTTCGCCCCGCACTTCAAACGTGACCATGTCGAGCGGCCTCCGCGAGCGGTCCACGAGCGAGACCGTGTGTTTCCCGGGACGCGGCGCCCAGGCAAAGGGCGCGCGGGCGCGCGCGATCGGCCTTCCGTCGAGCACCCACCGCATCGTCGAATCGTTTCCCTCGGCCTCGAAGACGAGCCGCTGGCGTTGGGGCGGGATGTCCGGGTCGAGGGCGATGATCGATCCGGAGGCGGGCGAGACGATCGCGGGCATCGGTGCGGCGAAGGGATGCGGCGAGGCGTCAGGCTCGGTGCCGCGGAGGAACCATTCGTTCCCGGCCGACACCACCCCCGCCGGCGGATCGGGCGGACCGCCGGATGAACCCGCTTCCAATTGCTCCATGATCTCTGACCAGACGGGCGCGGCGCCGGTGACGCCGCTCACATCGCGCATGGGCTCGCCCGAGAAGTTCCCCACCCACACGCCCACCGTGTAGCGCCGCGAGTATCCCACGCACCAGTTGTCGCGCATCGCCTTGCTCGTCCCGGTCTTCACCGCCGTCCACGCGCGCGTGGCAAGCGGGCTCTCCAGTCCGAACGTCGCGCTGCGGCTCTCGCGATCCGACAGGATGCTAGACACGCGGAACGCCGCTTCCTCCGGGAAGACGCGCCGCCCCGCCGGCGGCGCGGCGCCGGGCCCGGTCATCCGGAGCGGCCGCCACAGGCCGCCCTCGGCCAGCGTGCGGTAGGCGTTCACCATCTCCCACAGGCTCACGTCCGCCGAGCCGAGAGCGAGCGCGGGGCCGTAGAAATCGGCCGCCTCCGTGAGCCCGCCGAACCCGAGGTCCCGCAGCCGCCTCGCGAAGGACTCCTCGCCCACCAGCTCGAGCGTCCTCACCGCAGGCACGTTGAGCGAAGAGGCCAGCGCCGTGCGCGCGCTCACGGGTCCGAGGAACGTCTCGTCGTAGTTGCGCGGGCGGTACAGGCCGCCCGCCACCGGGACGTCGAGGGGTGAGTCCTCGAGGATCGAGGCGGGCGTCAGGATGCGGCGCTCGAAGGCTAAGCCGTAGAGGAAGGGCTTGAGCGCGGAGCCCGCCTGTCGGCGCGCGCGGATGCCATCGACCTGGCGCGCGCTGGAGAGCGAGCCGCTCCCACCGACGTAGGCGAGGACGTCGCCGGTCCGGTTCTCGACGACGAGCACGGCGCCGTCGCGGACATGGCGATCGCCCACGGTGAGGAGCTGGCGTCGGAGCGTCTCGGAGGCGAAGCGCTGGAGATCCGCGTCGAGCGTGGAGCGCACGCGGATTGCCCCGCTTCCCGGCCGCAGCAGGATCGCGGCGGCGTGAGGGGCCAGCGCGACGCGCGCCGGCATGCGGCCGGAGGCATCCAGGGCCCGGGCTGCGGCCTCCGCGATGGCCGCACGATCGGTCCCGTGTCCGAGCGCGTCGTCAAGGATCTCCGCCCTGCGCGTGATCGCGGCGCGACCTGCTCCCGGCGCGCGCAGCAGCACGGCGAGGACGAGCGACTCGGCATCGAGGAGCCCGTGCGGCGCTTTTCCGAAGATCGAGCCCGACGCGGCCGCCACGCCCTCCAGCTCCCCGCGGAAGGTGGCCAGATTGAGATAGGCCTCGAGGATCTCCCGCTTCGTCCAGCCGCGCTCGATCGTCCAGGCGCGGCGCATCTGCCGCCACTTGCGCGAGAGTGAGCGCGGGCGAGGCGTTCCGGCCGGCACGTCTTCGAGGAGCGTCGCGACCTGCATCGTGATCGTGCTCGCGCCGCGCAGGGGCGCGCCGCCCGTCGTCCGGACGACGGCGCCGGCGAGGGCCCGGAAATCCACGCCGCCGTGCTCGAAGAACCGCCGATCCTCGGAGGCGATGACGGCGGACAGCAGGGCGGGGGAGATCCGGTCAAGGGGCATCCAGTCGAGTCGCCTCCGCGATGCGTCGATCCGGCGCTCCTGGATCACCTCGCCGTGCCGGTCCAGGAGCCGCGCATCGGAGGGGCGCCAGGCCCCGCGCGCCGCCGCGTAGGTCGGGATCGGCGGATCGGGCGCGCCGATCTCGAGCCACAGGACGCCTGAGGCCGCGACAGCGATCGCGGCGAATGCCGCGCCAATGCCGATCGCAAGCGCCGCCCGAGCCAGGGACGCACGCCTCACGGCCGGATCTCCCAGGGTGCGTTCGGCGCCTCGCCGAACATTTCAGGCGAGTACAGTGCCTCCACGCGCGTGGGCGGGAGCTGGAAGACGCCGTCCTGGTTGAGCCGGATCACGTACTCGACGCGGTGGTGTCCCTTCGGGAGGAACTCGAAGTAGGCGCGGAACGACTCGAAGGATCGCTCCTCGAAGGCGGGCCAGGCGGTGGGCTCCTCAGGCTCCCCGGTGGTATTCGGTCCCGTCTCGGTCTGCGCTATTCGGGATTCACGCGCGAGCCCCGTGCCCAGGTGCGACGCGCCGCCCGGGACTGGATCGCTCACGACCACCCAGGTCGTGTCGCTCTGGGCGTCGATATCCAGCCGCACGCGCGCGATGTCGCCGCGGCTCCAACTCGAAGCGCTCCTGCGCTCCACCGGGACGAGCGACCGGCTCACGCGGTAGCCGCTCGACACCGGCGCGCGGACAGGCACGGCGGCGCGCGAGGCGATCGTGACCCAGGGGCGGCCCGAGCCCGCGTGCGTCAGGAGAACATTCGCCCGGCCCTCGGGCCAGGGAAGATCCAGCGTCTCGCCCTGGGGCCGGCGGCTCCACTCGACGCGCTTCTCGGCCGCCGCGAGCGTCGCTTCGCTCTCGCCCGTGACCGGCGTCTTCTCGTAGGCCGCCGCGAACTTCTTCACCGCGAGCACGCCCCAGGCGTTCGCCACGGTGAGATCCCAGGCGCCGTCCCGCTGGCGCCCGAGGGCTCCCCGCAGGATGCGCGGGAGGTCCGGCTTCCAGAGGTTTCCTTCGACGAGCAGCAGCATGAGCCGGAGCGCGTTCACGTCGGAGGAGACCATGAGCCACCACAGATCGTCCCGCTCCTCCGAGGAGAATTTCATCACCGTGCCCTCCAGATCCAGCCGCGACCGGACGATCTGCTCCGCCTCCCGCATGCGCGCGTCGCGGCCCGGGACGGACGGGAGCCGGCGCAGGAGGCTCCACCAGTCGATCACCGCAGAGGTGGGCCAGAGGTTCGGCTCGATCACGACGCTTTCGAGAAGCTTCGGATCGGCCTTGCCGTACCGCGCGAGCGCCTCGAGCGCGGCGACCTTGCGGATCGAGAGATCGGCCACGGGCAGCGAGGGCGTGCGCGCGATCGTCCCGTTCACGAAGCCCGTGAGTCCCGCCTGCATGCGCGCGAGTGCCGCGCCGGGAATGGGCCAGCCCGCTTCCTGCGCGATCTGCATCACGTAGGTGGTGAGGACCTCGCTTCCGCTCGTCATCGAGGGGAAGTACTTCAGGAGGCCGTCGGCGTCGAGGTACGTCGGCAGGGTCGCCATGAGGGTGTCCCAGCGCTTGCGGTCTCCCAGAGCGACGGCGCGCGAGACCTCCTGCTCGAGGCAGGTGTAGGGGTAGGCGCGCATGTGATCCTCGACGCCGGCCATCCCCCCGGCGAGGCTCGCCTGGAATGCGACCTGCACGCCGCCGCGATCGGGAAGGGCGCCCGCCGGGCGCTGGACGCTCTCCGAGGCGGTCCTTTCAAGTTGAACGATCGTCGCCTGGAGCGTTCTCACCGGAATGGCCGCGCCGATGCGCTGGGTGACCTTCAGACGATCCGACGGTCCCGCGGCGCCGGATGGGATGCCCGATCCCTTCGCTTCCACGTCGTAGACGACCCGCTCGATGCCGGCGGGCGCCGTCACGTCCCAGGCGGCGATGGCCGACTCGCCCGCCGCGATGGCAAGGCGCTGCGGCGCGAGCGGCGTGCCGAGGCCCGCGGCTTTCGCCGTGATGTCCACCGCCAGCGGCCGCGCGGTGGTGTTGCGCAGCGTGAACTCCGCGTGGAAACGGTCGCCTTCGCGCACGAAGGGCGGGACGCCGGAGAGCAGCATGAGGTCCTGCGTCGTGCGGATCGAGAGGGCGCCGGTCCCGAACCGATCGACTCCGCCCGATGCGATCGCCACGATGCGGAAGGACGTGAGCGAGTCGTTGAGCGGGATCTCGACGGACGCTTCTCCCTTGGCGTCGAGCGGCACGCGGGCCTTCCAGAGGAGGAGCGTGTCGAAGAGCTCCCGTGTCGACTGCCGCCCACCACCACCGCCGTGGGGGAGCGCCTTGCGCCCGTAGTGACGTTTGCCGACCACCTGCATCTGCGCGGTGGAGGTGCGGACGTCGTAGGCGCGGCGGCCCATCATCGCGTCGAGCAGATCCCAGCTCGGATTGGGCGAAAGCTCGAGCAGCCCCTCGTCCACGGCCGCGAGGGCTACCTCGGTCCCCGCCGGAGGCGGCGCGCCGCCGATCCCGCGCACGTGAATGCGCACGGCGGCCCTCTCGCGCACCTGGTACACGCCGCGCGGAGAGGAGACCTCCACCTTCAGGGCGTGCGCGCCCCAGCCGACGCGAAGCTCCGCGATGCCGAGCTTCCAGGCGGGCCGCCCGAGATCGACCATCGCCGTGGGCTGCACGCCACCCACGCGCCCGCGCACGACGAGGGCGGACACATAGACGTTGGGCGCGTCGTTCGCGCGTACCGGCACCTCGATCACCGGCTCCTTCCCCGAGAGGGTCACGACGCTTGCGTCGATGACACCTTCCCGCTCCGTCGTGACCAGGGCCGTCGCCTTCCGGAAGGGCATCCGCACTTGCAGGCGGGCAATGTCGCCCGGCTCGTATTTCTTCTTCTCCGGCAGGAGATCGATCCGGTCGTTGTCCTGGGAGCGAAACCACCAGTCCGCCGATCCGGCGACCCAGACCTCGCCCGTGCCGAAGGCCGCGCGGCCCTGCTCGTCGCGCGCGGTGGCCTGGAGCGCGAGGTTTCCCTCGGCGGCCGGCTTGCCCTCGCAGAAGAAGATCCCCTTGGGGCCCGTGACGCCCGCGCACAATCTCCCGCGCGGCTTCGTCTCCTCCACGTGATCGTAGCCGTAGAAGCCGCCCACCAGCCGCTTGCGGATCGAGTAGACGCGGTTCTCGAAAACGTCGACCGCGACGGGAACGCCGGCCAGGGGCCTGCCCGTGACGTCCACCACGGCGACCTGCGCCCGGACGCGCTCCCGGGAGGCGACCCAGCCGTCGGGCTTGATCCCGACGAGCCGCCGCGAGGGCCAGAGCGTGATCGTCGAGGACACCGTCTGCG
>JBGPLH010000044.1:0-15081 GCA_041486365.1 Thermodesulfobacteriota bacterium
GCCGCACTTCAGCATGAGGGGTTGATCCTGCATTATCAGCCCAAGTACGACGCCCGGTCCGGACGTATCTCAGGGATGGAAGCGTTGGTGCGCTTGCGCCTCCCTGACGGCGGGCTGGCGCAACCCATGGAGTTCATCCCGATCGCTGAAGAGACAGGGCTGATTTTCCCTCTCGGCGAGTGGGTGATGCGAAGGGCCTGCGCCCAGAATCGAACCTGGCAGGACGCGGGCCTCCCGCCGCTCCCCACGGCGGTGAACGTTTCGTCGCACCAGGTTCGGAAGCCGGGTCTTCTGGAGATCGTGAAGAGCGCCCTCGAAGAGTCCGGTCTCGATCCCCGGCTTCTGGAGATCGAGATCACGGAGAGCGCCCTCATGGAAGACGAGGCCACGGTGACGGCCACGCTGGACGGCCTCAAGGGACTGGGAGTACGTATCTCACTCGATGATTTCGGCACCGGTTACTCGTCGCTGGGCCAGCTCAGCCGACTCCCCCTCGACGGGATCAAGATCGACCGTTGCTTCCTGGCAAACATCGGTAGCGAGACACGCGGCGCAGCGATCATCCCCGCCGTGGTGGCGATGGCGCGTCGTCTGGGGCTCACGGTGACCGCGGAAGGCGTGGAGACTCCCGAGCAAAGGTCGTTCGCGGAAGCTGAAGGCTGCGATTTTCTCCAGGGCTTTCTCATTTCGCCCCCTCTCGAGGCGGATGCGTTCGCCGATCTCGTCAGGAAAAGCAACTAGACCGATATCTCCCACGCCCCCGTCCCCTCCCCTTTTCCTCCCAGGAGCCTCGCGCTCCCCCGCTACGCAGTGGAGGGCGCGATCGTGATCGGGATCGACTTGTGAAGGGGTCAGGCTTGACTTATTGACTTTTGAAGCACATCTCGGATCGAGGGGCGGTTACGCGACCGAGATCTGCGTTCCTCTTAATCTCCCCCCGCAACCTTGCAGCGCCCCGGTGAGGCGCGGCCGGGTCGCGACCGAAGTGGCGCGCCAGCTCCGTCAACGTCCCATAGCCCCCTCTTAGCGTCAAAAAGGACACGCTGGGTTTCACCCGCGTAAGCCGCCTGGCCCGAGACGCCCCTGAAAGCTCGCCCTTGCTCACCCCCAGCTCGCGGATGTGGCGCTCGAATCGCTTGACGCCTTCGGAGACTAGCATCTCTAGGCCCAGGCGGTCACGGTCAGAGAAGAGGAGGTCGCCGCCGTTGCCGCGGAACATGACGTGGTAGAGCGCCCCTGGCGCGTGGATGCGTGGCTCTCGGGCCATCCGGCTCCAGGCATCGCAGGGAACGACTCTCAGGGAGGATGACGGGTGAGGGACGGTCGAGGGATTTGAAGCGACAAGTCAATAAGTCAAGCCTGACCCCGGTTGCAGTACTCTCTGCCCAGAAAGAGAGCACTCGCCAGCCCCAGTCCGACGGCCTTCATCATCATCGCTCCCAGCGCGCAGGCTAACGCTCCCAGCTCTGACGGCGCTTTGTCTATCCTTGGCTAACGTTTGTCCGGCTCCTCAAGCGCAGCAAGCGCCGTCGAGGCCAGGCGCCGTATTTCGCTCCATAACTCGCTTTGCTCCAGCGCCTCGCGCGTCCAGAGCCGGCTATTTCTCTCACCACTCATCTCCTTGAGCTTGCGATCCACTGCTAACACAGCCTCGGCTTGTTCTTGGCTCATTGCGCCATCATCAACTAGCTGGCCGAGTAGAACCACTGAGTCGTATAGATCCAGAGCGAGTTCGTCTGCCGAATTCTGCAGCCCCTGTCCAGCGAGGTGCTTCACCTGTGCGGGCGCTTCCGCTGCAAGGGCGCGAAGGGCTCCCACCAGCGCACCAAACCTCCGGTCTCTGTCTCGCGATGCTGGCATCAGAAGATCAGCTCCGATAGGCCGCCCTCGGGACTCGACACACGCCAGTAGGGATCGGGACCATGGTGACCGCCGCCCGGATGCCATCGGATGAGACGCCCGGTCGGGTTTCCAGCCTGGTTGTATTCCCGAAAGACCCACCCCTCTCCCTGGTGAGCACCGCGGCCAAGTGTCTCGATGCGCCAGCCCTGTGTCTTTCCGAGGATTGCCTCGACATCCCGCGTACGGAGAGAAGTCGCTTCGGGAGGGAATCAGTGCGCGCCAGGCTTCAACACGCTGCAGGAGCCTCGCGCTTTCCCGCTACGCAGCGGAGGGCGCGATCGTGATCGGGATCGACTTGTAGGTGGGCGTGCGGCTCTTCTCCGCGAAGGAGGTCACGGGCACGAGGACGTTCGCCTCGGGGAAGTACGCGGCCGCGCAGCGGCGCGGGAGATCGTAGGGGACGACGCGGAAGCCGCGGGCGACGCGCGACTCGCCGTCCACGTGGCTCGTGATGTCCACCCGCTGGCCCGCGCGGAGCCCCGCGGCCGGAATCTCGTCGGCGCGCAGGAACACGACACGCCGGTCTCCGGAGATCCCGCGGTAGCGATCGTCCTGGCTGTAGACCGTGGTGTTGAACTGGTCGTGGCTCCGGATCGTCATGAGGAGGAACTGCCCCGGCGCGAGCGTGATCCGCGGCGTCGGATGCGTCGTGAAGCGCGCTTTCCCCGAGGGTGTGGCGAACTCGCGCGCGCGAGGGCCGCTCGGCAGCAGGAAGCCGCCGGGCTCTCGCGCGCGGCGGTTGAAGTCGTCGAAGCCGGGGATCACGCGGGCGATCCGATCGCGGATCCGGTCGTAGTCCTCCACCAGCGCCTCCCAGGACACGCCCCCGCCATCGCCGAGCGTCGCGCGCGCCAGGCCCGCCACGATGGCGGGCTCGCTTCGCAGCGCGTCCGACGCGGGTTCGAGGTGACCCTGGGAGCGGTGCACCACGCTCATCGAGTTCTCCACCGTGACGAACTGCGGGCCGCCCTTCTGCACGTCGCGCTCCGTGCGCCCCAGGCAGGGCAGCAGCAGGGCCTCTTCACCCGTCACGAGGTGCGAGCGGTTCAGGGTCGTCGCCACGTGCGCGGTGAGGCGGCAGCGCGAGAGGGCCCCGGCGGTGAGCTCCGTGTCGGGCGACGCCACGAGGAAGTTTCCGCCGAGGCCGAAGAACACCTTCGCGCGCCCCTCGCTCATCGCCTGGATGGCCCCGACCGTGTCGACTCCGTGCTTCACGGGCGGCTCGAACGCGAACTCGCGGCCCAGCCCCTCGAGGAACGCGGGGGTGGGTCTCTCCCAGATCCCCATCGTGCGGTCCCCCTGCACGTTGCTGTGGCCCCGCACCGGGCACAGGCCCGCACCGGGACGTCCGATGTTGCCGCGCAGGAGCATCAGGTTCACGATCTCCTGGACGTTCGCCACGGCGTGCCGGTGCTGCGTGAGCCCCATGGCCCAACAGGCGATCACGCTCCCGGCCAGGACGTACTCCGTCGCCGCCGCCCGCATCTCTTCCCGCGAGACGCCGCACGCCTCGACGAGATCCTCGAAGCGCAGCGCGTCGAGGTGAGCGCGCCAGGCCTCGAACCCCTCGGTGTGCGCCCGGATGAAATCCAGGTCGAGCACCTTCCCCTGCGCCCGCTCCTCGGCCAGGAGCACCTCCTTCGCGATCCCCTGGAGCAGCGCCACGTCGCCGCCGATCCGGACCTGCAGGAAGAGGTCGGAGATCGGCGTCCCGCCCGTCAGCATCTCGAGCGGGTGCTTCGGGTGGGCGAAGCGGACGAGGGAGACTTCCCGGAGCGGGTTGATGCTCACGATCCGGCAGCCGCGGCGCCGCGCCGCGTCCAGCGTGGTGAACATCCGCGGGTGGTTCGAGCCCGGGTTCTGCCCGATGATCAGGATCAGGTCCGCCTGCGCGAAGTCCTCGATCCAGACCGTGCCCTTGCCGGCGCCGATCACCTCCGTGAGCCCCGTCCCGCTGGACTCGTGGCACATGTTCGAGCAGTCGGGGAGATTGTTCGTGCCGTACAGGCGCACGAAGAGCTGGTAGAGGAAGGCGGCCTCGTTGCTCGTGCGGCCGGAGGTGTAGAAGATCGCCTCGTCGGGCGAATCGAGGTCGCGCAGAACCTCCGCGACGCGCGCGAAGGCCTCGTCCCAGCCCACCGGCTCGTAGCGATCGCTCCCCGCGCGCCGGATCATCGGGTGCGTGAGCCGTCCCTGCGCCTCGAGCCACTGGTCGGGTCGATCGAGGAGCGCCGGGATCGTCCACCGCGCGAAGAACTCCGGTGTCACGCGCCGGGTCGTCGCCTCGTGGGCCACGTGCTTCGCGCCGTTCTCGCAGAACTCCAGCGCGTCGCGAACGCCCGGCTCGGGCCAGGCGCAGCCGGGACAGTCGAAGCCCTCCGGCTGGTTCACGCGCAGCATCGTGCGCGGCCCGCGCAGGAGGCCCATGCGCGCCGTCTCCCGGAGGGCGCCCGTGATGGCGCCCAGGCCGCCGCCGGACTTCGGAGCGCGTTTCATGGAATAGACCTCACCCGGTCGCGGCGGCCGTACACGTTCATTCCCGAGCCCCGCAGGAAACCAATGAGGGTCAGACCCGCTTCCTCCGCGAGCCGCACCGCGAGCGACGTCGGGGCCGACACCGCGGCCACCACGGGAATTCGCGCGGCCAGGGCCTTCTGCACGATCTCGTAGGAGACGCGGCCCGAAACGATCAGCGCGTGCCCCGCGAGCGGGAGCCGCCCGGCCCTGCCCGCCCAGCCGATCACCTTATCCACCGCGTTGTGGCGCCCCACGTCCTCCCGCGCCGCCAGCAGGTTTCCGTCTCGGTCGAACAGCCCCGCCGCGTGGAGCCCTCCCGTGCGGGCAAAGACCTCCTGCTCATCCCGCAGGCGCGCGGGGAGACCGTAGAAGAACTCCGCCGGGAACGCCGCGCCGTCCTCCAGCGGCGGTGCCGTGCGCAAAACGTTCTCGATCGTGGCCTTGCCACAGATCCCGCAGGAGGCGCTGGCGTAGAGGTTGCGCCGGAGCGCCTCGAGGTCCACGCGAACGCCGGGGCGGAGCGTGACGCGGATCACGTTGTCCTCGGCCTCGGGATCGGGCACGCGGCTGCAGTGACGCACGCTCGCGACCTCGTCCAGCGAGGCAATCACGCGCTCCGTGAGGAGGAAGCCGAGCGCCAGCTCCTCGTCATGGCCCGGCGTGCGCATGACCACCGCCAGGGAAGCGCCGCCGAGCCGGATCTCCAGCGGCTCCTCCCGCGCGACGGCGTCCTCCAGGAGCCGGGCGTGGCGACGTTCGAAGCGGGCGACGGGGACGGTGCGGACCGAGTCCTCCTGGCCGGGGAGGCCGATGGATTCGGGATCGAGACGTGGCTTCATGGCGGGAAGGATCGCGCATCGGTTCGGGAAAGACAATGGCGGCGGGCGATGGGAGCGTCGCGGGCGTCAGCGCTCCAGCGCGCCCCAGGCGGGGAGCGGACCGGCCGTCAGGATCGCGTTCGCCACCATCTCCCCGGCGCGCACGCCGAGCGCGACGCCGTGCCCGGCATAGGCGCCGGTCACGATCACGCGGGGATTCCCGGGAAGGCGCCCGAGGAGAGGCGTGCGGCCCGAGGCGAATGCGATGGGGCCGCCCCAGCGATGTGTGAAGTGGACCTGAGCCAGCGCGGGATGCAGCCCCCGCACCCGCGCCTCGAGCAGGGCGAAGGATTCCAGGGCTTCCGGGTCGCGAAGGCGAAGCCGGCAGAGGTCCCCGGTCTCGTCGAAGAGGAGACCCGCCCCGAAGATGACGCGTCCGTCGGCGAGCACGCGGCCCCAGAGATAGGGGAGATCGATCGTGTAGAAGGGCTCGCCGCCGGAAAGGCCGAGCGCGTCGATCGCGCTTTCGTCCAGCGGATCGACGCAGACCGCGAGGGTGAGCGCGGGGTGGACCGCTTCGGAGAGGGAGACGACGAGGGGCGTATAGGCGTTCACGGCGAGGACGACGTGGCCGGCCTCGATCACGTCGTCACCGACGCGCAATCGCGCAGCGGGGCCCTCTTCGATCGATCGCACGGGCGCGCCCTCGTGGATCGTCGCGCCCGCTCTCATCGCCGCCCGCGCCAGTCCCTCGACGAGCGCGCCCGGATCGAGCGTGCCCCCCTCCGCCTTCCCGGCCACGCACAGCCCGCGATCGCCGTCGCGCCAGAGCGTCGCGCCCGCGCCGTGCTCCAGCTCGAGGCATCCCGGCAATCGGAGATCGCAGGCGATCCCTTCCCGCTCGATCACCGCCGCGAGCGCGTCGAGGCAGTGGTCGGCCCCCGGGAGCGGGCCCACGGCCGTCCCCTCCAGCGCGATCCCGCCCGTTCTTCCGCTGGCGCCGGCGCCGACACGGCGCGCCTCCAGCACGCTCACGTCGAGCCCGGCCCCGGCCAGGTGGAGCGCGGCGGAGAGTCCCGTGAACCCCGCCCCCACCACCGCCACGTCGCAGCGCCGCGGCACGTCCGCCGGGGGGATGTCCGGCATCACGCTCCAGGGAGCGGTTCCCCAGCGGGCGGGAGCATCGACGGTTCCGCGCCTGCGTTCCATTGGCCTGTCTCCGGTGTGCTCACCGCCCCGCGCGCGCGGGGCTCTGCGCGATGCAGTCCATCTCGACGGCCGCCCCCAGCGCGAGCGCGGCGTGCGAGAAAACGGGAAGCCGCCCGACCCCTTCCACGTTTAGCATTCGGGGTCCGCCCATCCCGATCGATCCTTTCCATGCCCGCTCATCCGCGGGGGTTCGCGATGGGATCGGCGTGGAGATCGGACACCGGGAGCCCGGCGTCCAGCCGGACCGCCCGGACGAGCCACTCCAGCCGATCGTTCCCCCAGAATGCCTGATCCCGGTAAACGAAGAAAGGGACCCCGAAGAGCCCCTCCCGGACCCCCTCGAAGATCCCCTCCGCGACCCTCCCCTCGAGGGCCGGGTCCCCGGCGGCCCGGAGGAGCGCCTCGCCGTCGAGCCCGCAGGCCCCGGCCAGGCGCGCGAGCGTCCCCGGATCCCCGACGTCCTGCCCCTCCGAGAAGCGCGCCGCAAAAACCGCCCGCGCGAAGGCCGCGCCCTTCCCGAGGTCCTCCGCGCACAGGTACGCCGCATGCGGGAGGAGCCAGCTCGTGTCGCGGACCGTCGGCCACCGGACGGAGAGGCCGTAGGCCCCGGCAATCCGCTCCACGTCCGTGAGCACGTAGTGGAGCTTCACGGGCGAGGCGGCCGGATCGTTGTCGAACTGCGGGGGCGGATAGACCGGGATGCGTCGGACCTCGACGGGCAGGCCTTCCAGCGCCCGATCGATTCGATGGAAGGCAAGCCAGGAATAGGGACTGCGGAAGCTGAAGTAGAAGCGGATCGCGTCCATGGATCTCCGGGGGAGAGGAGGGGTGACCGTCACCCGGTCAGCAGGCGCTCCGTCGCCTCCACCTGGCGGGAGAGCCCCATCGCGCGGAACAGGCGCAGCGACTCCTCCAGCGCGCGCTTGCGGCCGGGGCCGTCGCCTCGGGCAAGAGCCACGTCGGCGAAAATGAGATGGATGAACGGCTCCCGGCTCCGGCCCCCGGAGACCTCGATGATCGCCAGCGCCTTCTCCGCCGCCTCCTGCGCCTCGTCCGCGGCCCGGGGTCCACCCGCCCGCAGGAGGATCCGGGCGAGCACCTGCTGCGCGTCGTACTCCCAGAAGTCCTTCCGGCGCCGCGCGATCGCAAGGGACTTCTCGGCGGCTTCCCGTGCCCGATCGATATCTCCCTTTCCCAGAAGGGCCTCCGCGAGCAAGGCAAGCATGGTCGGCTCCATCCGCAAGCCCGCCCCCTTCTCCCGCGCCAGGGCCAGCCCCTGATCGACGGCGGCCATGGCGTCGTCCCACTGGCCGTTGGACACGTGGGCCTGCCCCATCGTCCAGAGGGCGATGCAGATGGAGAGCGAGGAGCCGATCTTCTGCGCGAGATCCAGGGACTCCCGCGCGAACCGGAGCGCTTTCTCATTCTCGCCCTGAAGCCGCGCCAGATAGGTCCGGGTCCCCGTCGCCCATCCGAGCACCTCGAGCTCGCCACGATCCCTCGCGAGCGTGCACGCCCGCTCGAGCTGCCCCTCTCCCTCCTCGAAGCGCCCCACATCGATCAGGATCACCCCGCGGTACCACTGAAACCAGAGGGTGGCGTCGAACCCGATGATTCCCGAGCTCTGCGCGGGCCCGGAGGCCCGCGCCAGGGCCTGATCCGTCATCTCCAGCGCCTCCTGGAAGCGCCCCTGATTCGAGAGCAGGTAGACGGGTCCCACGCGAAAATCCAGCGCCAACGACGGGTCGGCGACCTCGTCGGCGAGGCGGATGGACTCGAAACCCAGTGCCAGCGCTTCCTCCGCCGCTCCGGCCATGCCCCGGACGATCGTGTAGGCCGCCTTGAGCATCGCGAGATAGCGATTGTCTCCCTCGCCCGCGGCCATCTCCACGCCCTGCTCGTAGAGTTTCGCCGCTTCCTCCTCCGAGAGCCCCGATCGCATACCGGCATTGAGCATCTGGACGCGGGCCATCTTCCCGAGATCGAGCGACTCCGCCGACGCGGGCAGGTTGTCCGTAAGGTCGCGCAACTTGCGCCAGTGCCGGGCCGACTCGGCGCGATCTCGCGTGCCGGACCAGATCGCCGCGCGGCAGGCCCAGCGGGCCGCCTCCATCCGATCGCCCGCCAGCTCCCAGTGATGGGCGAGCAGCGCCGCGTTCTCGTCCTCCCGGCCCGCGGCCATCTCTCCGAGGGCGCGGGCGACCTCGCCATGCACCTGTGCGCGGCGCGCCTGAAGCTGGGACCGGTAGGCCACCTCCTGCGTGAGCGGGTGCTCGAAGGCGTACTCGCGCTCCGGGAACAGCGCGGTGGGGTGGATGAACTCGGCCTCCGCCAGCGCGGCGAGGGATTCGATCGCGTCCTCCTCGCCCAATCCCGCCACGCGCGCGAGGAGCGGCTGCGCGAACTCCTTCCCGATGACCGAGGCGGCCTGCAGCGTCTGCTTCTCGCGCTCCGGCAGGCGATCGATGCGCGCGGCCAGCACCGCCTGGACCGTGGCCGGCAGCGC
Organism: Thermodesulfobacteriota bacterium; assembly: GCA_041486365.1. Taxonomy (GTDB): domain Bacteria; phylum JAUYMQ01; class JAUYMQ01; order JAUYMQ01; family JAUYMQ01; genus JBGPLH01. The sequence goes on from JBGPLH010000044.1 coordinate 8,953, forward strand.
GTCCTCGCCGATCGGCGCGGGGAGCCGGGTGCGGCCCCGCCCTCCCTGCAAGCGGCCCGATTCCGCGAGCGCGCGGACCGTCTCCTCGATGAAGAAGGGATTGCCCGCCGTGCGCGCGAGGATGCTCGCGGCGAGATCCGCGACGGAAGGATCGTCCCCGAGCAGCTCTCGAAGCAGCGCGCCGGCGTCCGCCGGCGCCAGCGGCCGGAGGCGGATCGTCCGGCCGTGCGGCGCGTCGAGCCAGGCCCGCCGGTACTCGGGGCGGAAGTTGGCCAGGAGCATCCGCGGAGTCTCGCCGACCACCTCCCCGAGCTGCGCGAGCACCGCCTCGCTTGCGTCGTCGATCCAGTGCAGATCCTCCGCGAGGATCACCACCGGCTGACCCGTCCGGCCGCGCGCGTGGATGATTCGCCGGATCGTCTCCACCACCGCGCGCTGGCGCGCTTCGGGATCCATGCGGGGGGGCGGGCGGTCCGGGTCCGGAAGCCCCATGAAGTCCAGCACCAGCGGGAGCAATTCGCGAAAGGACTCGTCCAGGAGGAGCAGCGCCCCGGCAATTTTCTGTCGCGCCAGGGCGTCGGGTTCTCCGGCCGAGAGGCCGAAGAGGTGGCCGAGCACCTCGCGGATCGGAAGGAACGGAATCATCCGGCCGTGGGGAACGCAGTGCCCCTCGTGCACCGGGATGCCGCGGGCGCGGCAGCGCTCGAGGAACTCGTGACACAGGCGGCTCTTCCCGGTGCCGGCCTCCGCCACGACCGCGACGAATCGGCCCTTCCCTTTCAGGGTCTGCGCCAGCGCGTCCTCGAGGATCGCCATCTCCTCGTCGCGCCCGACGAAGCGCGAGAAGCCGCGCTTTCGCGAAACTTCCAGCCGCGTGCGCAACGGCCCCGCCCCCTGGAGCTCGTACACGTGCACCGGATCCCGCACCCCCTTGATATCGAACGCTCCGAGATCCCGCAGCGCGAAGAAGCCCTCGACGAGCCCGGCGGTGTCCCCGGTGAGGTAGACCTTCCCGGGCTCGGCCAGATTCTCCATCCGCGCCGCAAGGTTCACCGTGTGCCCCTGGGCCGTGTAGTCCATCCGGAGGTCGTCGCCGATCTTGCCGACGACGACCTCGCCCGAGTTGATCCCCATGCGCACGCTGAAGTTGAGCCCTTCCGAGCGCCGCAGCTCATCCGCGTAGCGGCGCAGCGACTCGCCCAGGTGAAGCGCCGCGAAGCAGGCGCGGTTCGCGTGGTCCTCGTGGGCGATCGGCGCGCCGAAGAGCGCCATGATCCCGTCGCCCGTGAACTGGTTCACGGTCCCTTCGAACCGGTGAACGCCCTCGCCCAGGATCTCGAAGAAGCGGTTCAGGATCCGGTGCCACTCTTCCGGATCCACCTGCTCCGCCATCTCCATGGATCCCTTCACGTCGGCGAAGAGCACCGTGACCTGCTTGCGCTCTCCCTCGAGGGCGCTCTTCGATGCGAGGATCTTCTCCGCGAGGTGTTTCGGGGTGTAGGCGGCGGGTGATCTTTGGGAGGGCGAGGCGCTTGCCGAGCCGTGTTTCGGGGAGGGCGAGCTGCTTCTTAGATTTTCTCGGCCCTCGCTTCGCGAGGGACCTCGGGCCGAGCCGGATGTCGCCAACCCGGGTATCGCCTCTCCACACGAATCACAGAACCGCGCGCCATCGCGCAGGGCCGTGCCGCACCCGGGACACGCGACGGGCATAGGCTCGCCGCAGGACTCGCAGAAGCTGGCCGCTTCCCGGTTTCCGTGGGCGCATGACGGACATTTCATCGAAGGGCGCCTCCTCAGGCACTGGCCATCTCGCGCAGGCCCTGCTCCCGCGAGATCACCTCGCGGTAGCCCAGCTCGCGCCGTGCGAGGGCATCGTTCACGGTGACCTCCTCGCCGATGAGGAGCAACGCGGTCCGCGTCATCGGCGGCGTCCCCTTGAGGCGAAGCGCGCGCCAGAGGAACTCCCCGGCCGCGGCGATCAGCCCCACGAGCGGGCGCGGCGCGCTCCTGCTTCCCGGGTCCACCCCCTGCGTCGCGAGCAGGGCCGTGAGGAACGCACGCGATTCGATCGGCGGGCCGTCGGTGAGGAAGTAGATCCCGCCCGGCCTGCCCCGCTCGGCCGCGAGGATCGCCCCCTCGGCCACGTTGGCCACGTGACAGGTCGAGGTGAGGTAGTGGCCTCCGCCGATCCACATGAACCGGCCGTCCTTCACCGCTAAAACGATCTTCGCGAGGAGCGATGTGTCTCCCGGCCCCCAGATGAGACGCGGCCGGACAATGACCGTGGTGAATCCGGGTGCGTTCGCGGCAAGCACCCGCTCCTCGGCCTGCCCCTTCGTGAGCGGGTACAGGCCGATGGGCCGCGCGGGGCGGGGGCGCGTCTCGTCGGCATTCACGATGGGCCCGCCGCCCACGAGCACCGCCTCCGTGCTCACGTGCACGAAGCGTCCGGCGCCCGCATCCCGGGCTGCGCGCAGCGCTCGCTCCGTTCCTTCGACGTTGATCCGGTGGAAGTCGGCCGGATCCCCCCACTCCTCCACCTTGGCCGCGCAGTGGAAGACGACGTCGCAGCCGCGCGCGCCTTCCCGCATCGCTGCCTCGTCATCGAGATCGCCGCGCACGGGCTCCGCGCCCGCCGCCTTCACGGCGGCCGCAGCCGCCTCCGAGCGCGCCAGCGCGCGCACTTCTATAAAGTCGGCCCGCCCTTCGGACGGGACCTCCGGTACGCCCCGCGCGCGCAGCGCGTGGATGAGGTTGCGCCCCACGAAGCCCGACCCGCCGGTGACGAACGCCCGCTTCATCGCTCTTCCCTCTCTTTCAACACGCGCCACGCCCATCCTGGGGGGAAGCGCCGGGCCGGGTCAACCAGGGTCACGGCCAGACCGCGGATAGGGGCGTCGCTCCCATCATGAGGGCCCGACGCGCCCATCCAACTGGGAGGGCGAGGCGCGTTTTCAGAGTCGGCCCGCGCTTCGCGCGGGACCTCCGGCCGAGCCGCCCGAAGGGCGGCGTTCCCATCGTGTCGGCGCGAAGCGCCCTTCCAACTGGGAGGGCGAGGCGCGTTTTCAGAGTCGGCCCGCACTTCGCGCGGGACCTCCGGCCGAGCCGCGCCCGGATCAGCGCCCGAAGCTCCGCCGGTACGCCACGTAGTTCGCACACAGCTCCGCGCCCAGGCCCACGGCCGTGCGGCGGGAAGGCCAGTTGTCGTCGAGGACGAGCGTGTAGGAGAGCCACGTGTGACCGCGCTTCACCAGCTCGAGGAACGCGTAGGAGGCCATCGCGTAGTTCACGCCGCGGCCCCGCGCGCGCTCGCGCACACCGATGCCGAGCACGTTGAGCCGCTCCGAGTCGTCGAGCACGCGGCCCGGCGCGAGCACGGCGAGCTCCGGGATGTCCCGCGCCACGAAGAGCATCCCCACGGGGTCGTCCCCCTGGTAGGCGATCACCGAGGTGTCCAGCACGCCCGCCATGTCGAGGAACGCGAAGAAGAGCGCCATCTCCTCCTCGACGAAGGGCGTGAAGCCCCAGTGGGTCGCGAAGGTGTCGTTCCAGAGCGCGGCGAACTGCGGGGCCCTCTGCGACTCCGGCACGTCGCGCAGCGGCGTGATCCGGTAGCCCGCTCGCCGCGCCCCCTCCAGCGCGCTCTCCCAGCGATCGACGAGATCGGGGCGCACGCGGATCTTGTAGTCCACCATCCCCTTCTCCGTGATGAACCCGGCGTGCTTGAGCAGCACGTGGTAGTGCGCGGGGTTCTGGCGCAGGAGGCTCGGCGGGAGCGGATCGTAGGCGTCGATCACGTAGGGGAAGTCGAGCATCCCCATCCCCGTGCGGGCGGCCTCGGCTCCCTTCTGCTGCAACCACTGGCACGCCTCCTCCATGAGGAGGGCCGTAGCCTCACGCGCGTCGGGGAGCGCCTCGAAGAGGATCACGTGGCCGATCCACTCCTTCCAGTGGCGGATGTAGCGCTGGTCGAGCACTGCCGCCGCCCGGGCCACGATCTCGCCCCCCTCGCGCACGACGAGCGGGCGCACCTCGCGATCGACGTTGAAGGGGCTGGCGCCGGCGAGGATGGGGAGCAGGAGCGGCACGTTGGCAGGCCAGCGCGCGCTCCGGGTCGCGTTCGCGCGATCCTGGAACAGGATGAACTCGATCAAAGCGTCGTCACCGTGGGGCACATCGAGTTTCAAGGCCACGTCGTGGATCTCCTTTCCTCAGGCATTGTGAGAACGGTCCCGGCGGGACACGCCTACCCGAACAGCCGACGCCCCGCGATGTCCGCGCCGGCGCGGAGCGCGCGGAGCTTCTCCCAGACCACTTCCTCGGCCACCTCGCCCAGTCCCGCCGCCGTCGCGAAGCCGCAATCGGTCCCGGCGAGCACGCGCGACGGGTCGCCGATGGCCCGCGCGGCCTGCTCGATCCGGTCGGCCACGAGGACGGGGTGCTCCACGTAGTTGGTCGTCGTGTCGATCACGCCGGCGACGAGCAGGAAGTCATCGGGCAGCGGGTGCTTGCGGAAGCAATGGTGCTCGTGGGCGTGGCGCGGATTGGCCATCGAGAGGACGAGCGCCCCCACGTGCGCCTTGTACAGCCGCGGCAGGATCTCCTCCAGCCCCACGTCGAAGTGGTGGGGCGCCTCGTAGTTCCCCCAGCACACGTGCATGCGGACACGGTCGCGCGGGATCTTCTCCAGGGCGTGGTTGATCGCGCCGATCGTCAGCTCGAGGAAGTCCAGGAATTCGGCGAGCGGGCGGTCCGCGAAGGCGGTGTGCCGCTCCATCGCGAGATCCGGGCAGTCGAGCTGTAGCAGGAATCCCTGCTCCACGATGTGCTCGTACTCCGCGCGCATCGCATCGGCGAGCGCGAGGACATAGTCCTCGAACCGCGGGTAGTGATCGTTCTGCATCGCGCAGGCGATGATCCCGGGCGAGGGTGCCGTCATGAACGGCTCGGTGAAGGGATCCCCCTCCGCTTTCAGGATGCGGCGGAAGTCGGCGCACTCCTTCTCGAGGGGCGCGCGGTTCGCGTAGGTCACCTCGCCGGTCGCCCGCGGCCCGTCGAGCAGGCTCACCATGGTCTTCGAGAAATCGGGAAGCCGCAGCTCGACGAAGGAGGGAAAATGGAGGATGTCCTTCATGATGGGCCTGCTGCTCCGACCCGAGAAACCGTTCATCCGGTGTTGCACGTAGGTGAAGAAGGACTCCCGGCTCTGCTCCCCGTTGTTCCCCACGTCGATCCCGGCCTCGGCCTGCCGCTTCACGGCCTGGACCGTGGCGTCCTCGGCCAGGCGATCGAAGTCGGCCTGGTCCACCGGCTCGCGATGACTCACCCGAACGAGCATCTCCACGAGCGCCTTCGGGCGCGGGAGGCTTCCCGCGTGGGTCGTGAGGATACGGCCCTCGCTGCGTATCATGCGGCGATCCCTTCGCGCCCAACCGCCGCACGCGAACTCTGAGGCATCGTTGTCACCCGGCTGATTTTCAAGCGGATTCTTCCCGGAGGAACGCGAGGCACCCGGCCTTCTCAAGGATCGGATCGAGGCGGGACCGGTCCCGGACCGCCGCGTAGCGCTTGCGGAGCGCCGCGAGCGAGCGGGCGTGGTACTTCTGCGTGTCCTGCGAGAAGGGCTTCCCGCCGAGTCGCAGCGAGAAGGTTTTCTCGCCCGCCGCGAGCGCCCGCGCGTTGGCCGTGGACCAGGGGAAGAAGACGCCCGCGACCTCCTCCCGGAGGAGCGGCATCAGCGTGGCCTCGAGCCGATCCCAGGGCTCGAAGTCCCCCTCGGCGGCCGGGTCGAGCATGCGCTGCGTCCAGGCGAGCACGCGCGGCGCCGTCGCCTTCATGATCCCGCCGGGCGTCGGATCGCTGGCGAGCTGGTAGTGCTGGGCGTACAGGCCGAAGTCGGCCATCGCGGGCCGCCCGCCGAAGAGGTACAGCCGCGATGCCAGGTGGCGCTCGAGGATCTCCAGCTGGCGGTGAAAGGAGGCCTCGATGGGCGCCTTTGTCTCCGGCGAGGATCCGACAAAGGCAAGGCGCGGGATCATCCGCTCCTTGACCATCCCGATCCCGAATCGGAGCTGGTCCGCGTCCACGCCCGGCATCACGCTCCGCGCGATCCGCTCCGCCGCGGACTCC
>JBGPLH010000045.1:0-15013 GCA_041486365.1 Thermodesulfobacteriota bacterium
CGAGGAGGTGTCAAAGGTCGACGCGTCCGCCGGGTGGTGCGTCGCGATCGGTGCCACGAGCGGGCTGCTTTCCGCATGGCTCCCCGAAGAGGAGGCGCGACGAATCTACGGGATCGATCCTCTCACGATTTCGGGCGGCGTCTTCGCCCCGCAGGGGAAGGCGACGGTCGTCCCGGGAGGGTACCGGGTCACCGGGCGCTGGGCCTTCGCGAGCGGATGCGGGCATTGCGGCTGGCTGATGGGCGGCTGCGTGGTGCTCGAGGACGGCAAGCCGAGGCTCCTCCCGCGAGGGCTCCCCGACCCGCACCTCGTCCTCTTCCCCGCTTCCGACGCCCGTGTGATCGATACCTGGACGGTCTCGGGATTGTGCGGTACGGGGAGCCACGACATCGAAGTGTCGGATCTCTTCGTGCCCGAAGGGCGGGTGGTCTCCATCGTGACGCAACCGCCGGTGCAGCCGGGACCCCTGTACGCGTTCCCCGTGTTCGGCGTCCTCGCCATGGGGATCGCGGGTGTGGGGCTCGGGATCGCCCGCGCGGCTATCGACGCGCTGGTGAATCTCGCCGCCGCGAAGACGCCGACGGGGAGCCAGAAGCGCCTGGCCGATCGCCCGGCGACCCAGACGCAGGTGTCTCGCGCGGAGGCGCTCCTGCGATCGGGCCGGGCGTTCCTCTTCGAGGCGGCGGAGGAGACCTGGCGCGAGGCCGTCGAGCAGGGGACCATCGGCACGGAGAAGCGGGCGCTCTGCCGGCTGGCCGCGACCAACGCCGCCGCCGTCTGCGCGCAGGCGGTGGATCTGATGTACGACGCGGGGGGCGGATCCTCGATCTACGCGACAAGCCCGCTCCAGCGTCATTTCCGCGATGTACACGTCCTGACCCAGCACAGGATGGTGGCGCCCCCCACCTACGAGATCACGGGCCGGCTCTTCCTGGGGCTCGACACCGACGTCTCGATGATCTGAGCGAATTCCAGGGAGAAAGCAGGCGGATGACGGCGCTCTCGGGTTCCGATTTCAGCACGCTGCGCCTCGATCGCCTGGGCCACGTCCTCCGGGTGACGATCGATCACCCGGACAGCGAGCTCAACGCGGTGGACGAGCGGCTCCACGGCGATCTCACCGCGCTCTTCGCCGGGCTCCGCCGGGAGGACGAGGCGCGCGCCGTGGTCCTCACGGGCCGTGGCCGGGCTTTCTCGGCGGGCGGCGACTTCCGCTGGTTCCCCGCGCTCCAGGACCCGGGGCGCATGGAATCGCTGCGGCGTGACGCGAAGAGCCTGATCTGGGATCTCCTCGACGTGGAGATCCCGATCGTTGCCGCGGTCAACGGCCATGCGATGGGCCTCGGCGCGTCCATCGCGCTCCTGTGCGACGTGATCTTCATGGCCGACACGGCGACGATCGGCGACCCGCACGTTCGCGTCGGGATCGTCGCCGGCGACGGCGGCGTGGCGATCTGGCCCCTGGCGGTGGGCCCCGCGCGCGCCAAGGAATACCTCCTCACGGGCGATCCGCTGACGGCGGCCGAGGCCGAGCGGATCGGGCTCGTGAACCGCGTCTTCCCCGCGGCCGATCTCGACGGGGCGGCCATGGCCTTCGCCGGGCGGCTGGCCGCGGGCGCGCCGCTCGCGCTGCGATACACGAAGCTCTCCGTGAACAAGCTGATCAAGGATGCCCTCAACGTCGCCTTCGACACGTCGACGGCGCTGGAGCTGGTCACCCTCCGGAGCGAGGACCACCAGGAGGCGCTCGCGGCCATTCGCGAGAAGCGCCAACCGAAGTTCCGGGGGCGTTGATCGGCCGCTCCGCGAGGATCGGGAGGAGAGGAAAGGGACGGCGATGGACATCTACGAGGGGATCACGACGCTGCGGGCCATCCGGCGCTACACGAACGATCCCGTGACCGAGGAGGAGATCCTCCACTGCCTGCGCGCGGCGCAGCAGGGGCCCAGCGGCGGGAACATCCAGCCCTGGCAGTTCCTCGTCGTGACCGATCCCGGGGTGAAGCGCGGCGTCGCGGAGATCTACCGCCGGGCCTACGATCGCTACGAGCCGGCCCTGATCGGCGCGCTGCCGGGCTTCCGCTCCGAGGAGGAGCGGGACCGGTTCAATCGCATGGCGCGCTCCTCGCGCTACCTGGCGGATCACCTCGGCGACGCCCCGGTCATCATCCTCGTCCTCATGCCCAACATCACGATGACGCTCACGGACGAGCAGGGGGCGCTCGACGTGGGGACGCCCTACGCATCGGTCTACCCGGCGGTGCAGAACTTCATGCTGGCGGCCCGGGGGCTCGGCATCGGCACCGCGCTCACGACGGTGTACAGGATCTACCAGGACGATCTGCGGACGCTTTGCGGCGTCCCCGCCAAGTATGAGATCGTCGCGCTCGTTCCCATGGGGCGGCCCCGGGGGAAGTTCGGCATCGCGCCGCGCCGGCCCGTCGAGCAGGTCACCCACTGGAACCGCTTCGGCGAGCGGCGCAAGACGTCGTGACTGGGAGGGCGAGGCTCCTGCCGAGCCTGCAACAATAAGACGAGGACAACGAACGATGGATCTCGATCTCGCTCCCGAAGACAAAACCTTCCGTGACGCGTTGCGCGCCTGGCTGCGCGAGAACGCCCCGCGCGGCGCGCGGCGCGGCCCGCGCGCCCAGGAAGCGAGCGCCGCGGGCGAGATCGAACGCCAGCGCGTCTGGCAGAGGAAGCTTCACGCGGCCGGGTACGTCGGCATCGGCTGGCCGAGGGCCGACGGCGGGCGCGGGGCGTCGCTCACGCAGCAGACGATCCTGAGCGAGGAGATGACGCGTCACGGCGCGCCCCCGCCCATTGGCTACCTCGGGATCCAGATGGTCGGCCCGACGATCATCCAGTGGGGGACCGAGGATCAGAAGAGGAAGTTCCTGCCTCCAATCCTCCACGGAGAGGATCTCTGGTGCCAGGGCTACTCGGAGCCCGGCTCGGGAAGCGATCTCGCGTCGCTCAAGACGAGCGCCGTCCGGGACGGCGAGGATCTGGTGGTCAACGGCCAGAAGATCTGGACGAGCAACGCCCACGTGGCCGACTGGATCTTCTGCCTGGTGCGCACGGACTCCGAGGCGCCCAAGCACGGTGGGATCTCATACCTCCTGATCGACATGAAGACCCCGGGGATCACGGTGCGTCCGCTCGTGCAGATGACCGGGGACGCCACGTTCAACGAGGTCTTCTTCGACAATGCGCGCGTCCCGGCCGCCAACGTGCTCGGCGGTCTCAACAACGGCTGGGCCGTGGCGAACACCACGCTGGTGCACGAGCGGCACATGCTGGGCAACCCGATGCACACGCAGAACCTTTTCGACGGGCTCCTGCGAATCGCGCGCCGCGTGCGGCGCAACGGCCGCCCCGCCATCGAGGATCCCGCCGTGCGGGATCGTGTGGCCGGCTTCCGGATCGAGATGGAGGCCATGCGCTGCAAGGCCTGGCGGGATCTCACATCGGCGCTCCAGGGGAAGAACCCGGGCGTGGAGCCCTCGATCACGAAGCTGCGCACCACCTGGCTCAACCACCGTCTGGCCGAGATGGCGCTGGAGCTGCTCGGGCCCTACGGGCCGCTCTACCGCGGCTCGAAGCACGTCGCGGACGACGCCTTCTGGCCCTACGAGTTCATGTTCAGCCTCGGCATGATCATCGGCGGCGGCACGTCGCAGATCCAGAGGAACATCATCGCGCAGCGGGGGCTCGGTCTCCCGCGCGGCCATTGAGGTCCGCGTGAACTTCGCGCTCTCCGACGAGCAGCTCGAGCTCCAGCGCTCGGCGCGTCAGATCCTGTCGGCCGAGTGCCCGATGACCCGCGTCCGCAAGATCGCCGGAAGCCCGGCGGGACTCGACCCCGACCTCCAGCGCGTCTTCGCGGAGGCGGGCTGGCTGGGGATCCTCGTCCCCGAATCTCTCGGCGGCGCGGGCCTCGGGCTTCTGGACGCGGCGGTGCTTCTGCACGAGCTGGGAAGGGCCGTGGCCCCGGGTCCGTTCATCGTCTCCTCGATCGGGGCGGTCGTGGCGCTCCGGGCCGCCGGCACGCGGGCGCAGCAGGAGGCCTGGCTCCCGCGAATTGCCTCCGGCGACGCCATCGCCACGCTCGCCATCGCGGAGGGAGAGGAGCCCCGCTTCGACGGCCCCGGCATCCAGGCGCGCGCGGCGCGCGCGGCGGGCGGCGCCACGCTCTCGGGGATCAAGATGTTCGTCGAGTACGCCCACGTGGCCGATCTCCTCCTCTCGGCGTTCCGCGCCGGGAAGCCCTCGGGGGAGGATGGCCTGGGCGGCGTCGGCCTCTTCGCGGTCCCCGGGCGCGCGAAGGGGCTCTCGGTCGTTCCGCTCGTCTCCATCGACGAGACGCGGCGCCCCTGCGAGGCGCGCTTCCGGAACGTCCGCGTTCCGATCTCGGACGTGCTGAGCGGGGCGGGAACGAAGCGATCGGGAGGCGACGCGCCGCGAGGGCTTCGCCGCGCGATGGACGCGTGCGCCATCGCGATCGCCGCGGAGAGCCTCGGCGGCGCCGAGCGGGCGCTGGAGGGAGCGGTCGAGTACGTGAAGGTGCGGGAGCAGTTCGGGCGGCCCGTCGGATCATTCCAGGCGGTGCAGCACATGGCGGCGGACGCGCTGGCCCAGGTGGAGCCGGCGCGCTCTCTCCTGTGGTACGCGGCCTGGGCCTTCGACGCGCGGCCTAAGGAGGCACCGCTGGCCGCCGCCATGGCGAAGGCGCTCTGCACGGACGTCTACCGCGAGGTCTCCCGCGCCGCGATCGAGATGCACGGCGGGATCGGCTTCACCTGGGAGCACGACATGCACTTCTGGTTCAAGCGTGCGCTCTCCAACGCCTCCGCCTTCGGCGACGCCGCCTTCCACCGGGAGCGCGTCGCCCGCCTGTCGGGCTTCTAGGCATCCGGGGGCCGAGGACCATGGCCGGCACGAAACCCATCGACGACGATCTGATTGCCATCCGCGAAGGCGAGGGCTTCGACCAGGGCGTCCTCCAGGCGTACCTGCGCGGGAAGCTCGAGGGCGCAGACCGCCCGCTCACCGTCAGGCAATTCGGCGGCGGGCACGCCAACCTGACCTACCTCCTGCGCTTCGGCGACGACGGCAAGGCGGTCGAGTACGTCCTGCGACGGCCGCCGCTTGGCCCCGTGGCGGCCAGCGCGCACGACATGGGCCGCGAGTACCGGGCCCTCTCGGTGCTCTACCGGTACTTCCCGCCGGCGCCGCGCGCCTGGCTCTACTGCGAGGACGCCGCCGTGATCGGCGCCCCGTTCTTCGTCATGGAGCGCAAGAGCGGCGTCGTCGTGCGCCGGGTGGTGCCGGAGATCTTCGGCGGCGGCAACGATCAGGTCGCGAACCGGAAGCTCTCGGAGGTCGTGATCGACGCGCTCGCCGAATTCCACGCGGTGGATCCCGTGGCGAGCGGCCTGGACCGGATCGGCAAGCCGGAGGGCTTCCTCGAGCGGCAGGTGAAGGGCTGGACGGCGCGCTACGAGCGCGCGAAGACCTCGGACCTGGCCATCGTGGACGAGGTGGCGCGCTGGCTCGAGGAAACGCTCCCGCCGCCCGCGCCGCCCACGATACTCCACAACGATTGGCGGCTGGACAACATGGCCGTTGCCCAGGACGATCCGGGATGCTGCGTCGCCGTCTACGACTGGGACATGTGCACGGTGGGGGATCCGCTCGCGGACCTCGGGCCGCTGCTGGCCGTCTGGTTCGAGCCGGGGGAGGACTTCGCGGGCCTGGCCCCGATGCCCAGCCAGTTGCCGGGCTTCATGACGCGCGAGGAGGCGGTGCGGCGCTACGCCGAGCGGAGCGGCCGGGACGTGAGTCGCATCGGATGGTACTTCGCCTTCGGGACCTTCAAGGTCGGCGTGGTGCTGCAGCAGATCTATCACCGCTACCACATCGGCGCGACGAAGGACGAGCGCTTCGCGATGTTCGGCACCGTTGCGGAGGCCCTCTTCCAGCTCGCCGCCGCGCGCCGTCCCTGATCTATCTTTCCGCCCTGCCATCTGACGAAGGAGGCGCGCTTTGAAGCGATCGTCCCGGTCCGCCCGGCCGTGGGCCGCCGCGCTGGCGGCGATGATTCTCGCGTGGGCCGCATCCGCACCGGCGGCTGCCGACCCGTGGTCGCGGGTGCGGATGGGCCCCGACTTCTGGAAGACCTGGGGCGATGGGAAGGCGGAGCTCGCGGCCTACGACCTCACGTTTCCGCGATACGGCGAGCCACGGCGGGGCACGGCGGTGGCGATCTTCATTCCGGAGGCCTTCTCGAAGAGCCTCCGGGTCAAGGCCGATCCGGGCAAGCACCCCGACGCGGATCTCGTCCCGGTGATGAAGCTCAACCTCGTGCAGGACTTCCCGACCGGCATCTACGACTACAACCTCATGACGAGCGTGTTCACCACGCTCTCGCCCGACGAGGGGCGGCCCGTGGGAGCGCCGTTCAAGGTGGCCTTCAGCGCCCAGGAGTGGTGCGGCCAGGTCTTCGCGGAGCTTCTCTTCGACGCCGCGTCCATTCGCATGGAGAGCCGCAGCTACTTCGACGGTGATGCGGACAGGTCGGCCAGGCTCGACTATCCCGCGGCCGGGATGTCCGAGGACGCGCTTCTCACGTGGGCCCGCGGCTTCGCGGCCCCGCGCCTGGCGCCCGGCGAGCGTCGCGAGGTCCCGATGCTCACCTCGCTCACGTTTGCGCGTATGCACCACCAGCCCCTCGCCTGGCGCAAGGCGGCGCTTTCTCGCGCTGCTTCACCGGCGCGCGTCACCGTTCCGGCCGGGAGCTTCAAGGCCGACGTCTACCGGGCGGCGATCGAGGGCGGACGCACATGGACGATCCACGTCGAGCGGACGGCGCCGTTCCGCGTGATTCGCTGGGAGTCGAGCGACGGCGAGCGCGGGGAGCTCATCCGGAGCGCTCGCCTGGCGTACTGGAAGATGAACGGAAAGGGGATGGAGAGCGCACTGGCCGAGATCGGGCTCCGGCCACGGGGGGCGCGGATGCCGTGAAAGAAATTGATACCTGAGACGGTACCCAGGACAATGGTTGAACAGTCAGCGTGCCTTGAAGAAGAATCACACTAAATCTTTCCTGGCAGATCTATTGCTCGTCATAATAGGTAAGTTCGTATTGCGCACTCCGGTATTCCTCAAATTCCGGCACTTCAGGATATATCCGCCCCCCCATCTTGACTGGATAGAACCAGACCGGTTCTCGATCAGCTTCGGCGAGATACACCTCATCGATGCCCGAGAGATTCTCACTCGCGGCGGCAGTTGAGAAAGCTTGCGCAAGGGAAATAGCGTTGACCAGCGCGATGTCATCGGACTCCAGTAACAGGATCGTTTTCTTCCCCGCTCGCTTGTATGGCGCAAGGGTTTCCCCTTTATCACGAATCGCTCTACACATGTCACTCTGTAGCTCCACATCACGATTTGGTGGGGACAAGCGCATAACGTGACAGCCTGGATTTCTAGCGACTTTTTCTCGAGAGATCAGAACACGAAATGGAACGCCCTTCAAGTAAACCTCATGACTTTCTGAACCAAACGGAAGCTCGGCAATTGTCTCGATACAGCCCTCCGCCAGAGTTGTCGCCAATTCGGACCAATTTCTCCCCGTGGGGATCGCGTGAACAGGGACTACGATTCGAACGTAGGAATCAGGATGTGCCTGCTCAACGGATTGCTCCAGGGGAGCAACGACCTTGATAAAACGAGCCGAATCTTCGCGCTGCCCTCTATAGCTATCGATACTGGTATGCTCCAGAGCGAAAGCTTCGCCTCCGCGGGAAACTATTGCGTCGCACCCGCCATGACCCGGTCGCTCCCGATCGGGCCATGAGGTGACACGCACTTCTCGACGTTCAATCACCTGAAGCTTTTCGCAGAACTGCAGAATGATCAAGGCTTCCCGGCTCATGGATATGGGCATCTCCACTACGACGACTACGGAAACGGAAGCTGGGTAACTCCACGCTTATCGTTTTCCGCCTTCTTTTTCTTTCTTTCCTTCATCCAAGCGAAGAAGCACCCCAGCAGTGTCCAATACGTCATTTTCTCAACATTGACCCCCCACCCAAAAAATTCGCTGGTGTACCCCATGACGAGAGAGAGGAGGAAACCACCGCCCATGTAAATCAAGAAGCTTCGTAGGCCATCCCATTTCATTGGTGCCACTCTTCAAAATTGATGGTGCCGGAGGTCGGACTCGAACCGACACGGGGTTGCCCCCACGGGATTTTGAGTCCCGCGCGTCTACCAGTTTCACCACTCCGGCTTGATTCGGATTTCCTTGTTCGACAACGTTGATAGGCTCGGCAGGAGCCTCGCCCTCCCCATCGGTCCGGGGCTAACACGGCTCGGCAGGAGCCTCGCCCTCCCAGGAGCGGGAGCCTCGCCCTCTCCAATGGAGGGCGGATGATAGCAGCACGGGCCCCGGCCTTCTAGCGGGTGGCCGCGACGGGGGGCTCGCGGAAGGCTTCGAGGGCCTCGGCGATCACGGCCGCCGGATCGTCGCTGTAGCGCGGGCTCACGTGGAACACCTCGAGCGCCTTCGCTCCGGCCCTGCGAGCCAGGCAGCCCGCCTGCCGGGCCGTCAGGTGGAACCGCTCCTTCGCCCGCTCCGCGTCCTTCTCCAGGAACATCGCCTCGCAGTAGAAGATGTCCGCGCCGTTGACCAGGGCCAGGATCCGCCGGACGTTCTCCTCGCTGTGGAGCGCGTCCGTGACGTAGGCGAGGCGCGCGCCCGGATCGATCCGGGCGACGAGGGGCCGCAGCTCGGCGAGTGGCCGCGTGGCGCCGCCCGCGGGCGCACCGCGCTCCTCCACGGGGATCGCGCGGCCGTCCTCCCATCCCTCGCGCACGGCCGTCTTGAGCGTCCGGAGCCATGCCCCCGCACGCAGCCCCAGCCGCTCCAGACCCTTCGGATCGATGTGCACGTGATCCTTCTCCTGGAGCGCGAAGGCCAGGCAGGGGATCGCGTGATCGAGGATCGCGCAGTCGATCCGCATCAGCGGCTCGTCCAGGAGCGTGCCGTGGAACGGGATCTCCACGGCATCAGCCTCGGGCTCGAAGGCCGTCCGCGCGGGGAAGGTCGCGGTGCGGAGCGTGTCCTCCGTCACCTCGGTCACGTCGAGCACGAAGGGATAGCCGGACGTGAGGTTCCAGGTGTACCCGGCGAGATGCCCGCGTGCCCGCGCGATGGTTCCCGCGGGCCCGAACAGATGGAAGCGCGTGGGGCGGGGAAGGTGGAAGCGGAGCACGCGATCGAATCCGAAGAAGTGATCCATGTGCGCGTGCGACACGAACGCGTGGGTCGTGCGGAGGATCTGGGGCGTGGACAGGGGAGCGAGATCGCCGAGATCGATCAGGAACGCCCGGCGCTCCCACCGGAGATCCACGTAGAGCGCCGGGTCCCCCGTGGGTCCATGAACCAGGTGCGGCAGGAACAGGGTCGTCATGCGCCCCTGAGCGCGCGCGCCGCCTTCTTCGGATCGCTCACCTTCATGAAGACCGTCGTGCGCGGCGTTCCGGAGCCGGCCGCGGCGTACGCGTAGTCGATGTTGATCTTCGCCCGGGCGAGCTTCGAGGCCACCTTGCCGAGCGTCCCGGGCTTGTTGGGAATCGAGAGTTGCAGGACCACGTTGTCCATCACGAGCATGCCGCGCTCCTCGAGGATCAGCATGGCGTTCTTCGGGTTGTTCACCACGAGGCGGAGCACCGCGTGATCGACGGCGTCCACCACGGCCATGCCGTGGATGTTGATCTTCTGGCGGGCCAGCGTGTCGCAGACCGTCGCGAGCACGCCGGGCTCGTTCTTCAGGAACACCGAAAGCTGGGTCACGGTCTTCATGGCGCGATTCCCCCCGAAGGAAGTGAGGATCCCATCATAAGCGTCCGGGCCGCCGCGCGTCCAACGGGCGCCCTCAGGCGCCGGGCGGAAGCGGAAGGCCCGCGGCAAGGGCGGCCTGCTCCACAAGCCCGAGATCCCGCCCGTCGATCCGCACCCGAATTCCCTCCCGCGGAACGCCCCGGGCCCGGAGGACGATCGTCTCCGCCCGGTCCCGCGGGAGCGGCGTGCGGTGCGTGGGCGCCCCGGGCCCGAGCCGCTCGAGATCGATCTCGAGGACGTCCCCGGTGATCCGGGCCTTGGCGACCCGGCAGGCGTTCAGACCCACCGCGTGGCCCCGGCCGACGTCCACGAAGAGATCCCCGTAGCGTCGCTGGACCCAGGCCGCCGCCGCGCAGGCGGATCCGCTTCCCCAGTCGAAGCGGACCGGTCCCGGCGTGGGCGAGTCGGTGCCGTCGTGGGCGTAGTCGGAGGGCATGGCACCGTAGTCCGGCTCGCGCATCCATTGCGTGTTTCCCGGCGCCACGCGGACGTTCTCGGGCGCGAGGAGCAGCGTAAACCCCGCCCGCAGGGCGGCCCCGGCTCGGAGCAGGTACTCGCGCGAGCCTGTCGCGTCGTAGGCCCGCAGGAGGAGCGGCGCGAAGAGAGCGCCCCGCGCGTCGTTCCAGGAGCCCTCGAGGTTCCCGGAGCCGAAGCCGCCGCGTGTGTCGATCCGCAGGAAGGGGGCCTTCCACACCTGCTGGTGGAGGAGAAGCTCGTCGAGGATCGCGAGCGCGGGATCGATCCACCCCGGATCCCCGGCCTCTCTCAGCGCCAGCAACAGGTCCACCGCCCACCCCATCGCGAGCGTCCCCTGCGGCGGCAGCCCCGTGCGTGGGTCCTTCCAGCGCGTGGACTTCCCCGCACTTCCCGAGAGTGTTTCCACATCGAGCCACGCATGGTCGGGCCAGACGCGGTTCACCACGAAGGCGGCCGCCGCGCGCGCGCCGTCGAGATACTTCCGCTCGCCCGTCGTGAGCGCGAGCTGGGCGAGCAGGGCGCCCCCCGCCGCCGACGGCGCGTGGGCGCGCAGGGGGCCCGAGCCGTGCACGGCGCCGCCGTAACTCACGTCGAGCCAGGCGGGGATCGATCCCTCGGCGTCCTGGATCCCGACGAGCGTGTCGCCGAGCGCACAGGCCCGCTCGAGCAGGGACTTCTCGAGGAAGTGGTCGCCTCGGAGCGCGAGCAGCCACCGGCCGCTCTCGCAGAGATCCGCGAGCGCATAGCGCTTCGCGGCAAAGGGGCCCCCGGTCCCGCGCGCCCAGACCGGCCTGTCGGGCGTCCCACCACACACGGACGGGAAGAGGCCGTGCCGCACCGGCGCCGCGAGCGCGAGCCGGACCACCGCGCGGGCCGCGCCGAGAAGTCGCTCGTCCTTCCATTTCCGACCGAAGTGCGCCATCCCGTAAGCCGTGCGCAGCGCGTTGGAGTGAAGCGTGAAGCGGATCTGGTGCTCCCCGGCGTGGGACACTGCCGCGCCGGGCCGCCAGCAGAGCAGCCGCGACAGGCGGCCCGGCGGCGAAGGTTCGGGGATCGCGCCCGGAAGCCTCACGGCGGATGCAAAGCCGCCGGCGGACCCCTCCGGCGTGAAGACCTCCCGCCAGAGCGCGAGGCGCTCGAAGGCGGCATCCCATGCGTAACGGGCCGCGTCGTCGAAGGGCAGGGTCTGCGGATCGATCGCGTCCAGGCGCGGCTCACCGTACCGGGACCAGAGGAAGCGGAGCGCCGTGCCGAGTCCGCGGTGGGGCGGCACGTCCTGGGCGAGGAGGATCGAGTAGGCGATGTCGATCGATTCGTGCTCGCCGAGCCGGGCCCCCGCGCGCGGCGTCCGCCGGAAGCACAGGTGCCCCTCGGCGCGGTGGGCGACGGCGCCGAAGCGCAGCGTCGCGGGGCGAGCGGCGTAGAGTGCGGCCGGAAGCGGGCCGCCCGCCTCCAGCCGATCGAGATCGGGAACGATGGCGGCGACCACGTCGCCGCGCTGCGCGACGGCGCAGGGCGTGCGGAAGGCGTGGCGGCCGATCACGTGATCGCGCTTCGGCGCGACGTGGGGAATCCACAGATCGTCGAGCGACGCGCCGGCGCCGCCGCTGCAGGCGGCGTAGGCGTGCTCGAAGGCGGAGAGGGAGAGCGGGCGCAGCGCGGTGAGGCGGCTTGCCACATCGACCCGGCCGGGGTGCGGGGTCCAGATCGTCTGGACGTGAACGTCGTCGTTCTCGGCGGTGGCCTCCAGGCCGCCGCCCTCGGCCGGATGGAAAGCCTGGAAGGGGAGGGACCCGGACCTCGCATCGATCACGAGGAGGAGATCGTGCCCCTCCCCGGACACGCCGGCGCGACCCAGGGTGATCGACTGGGTCAGGCCGCCGTCGCAGGCGACGAAGGCAATCGTGGGGAACCCCGGCATGGCGGCAGGATAGTGGATCGCGGGGCGGAAAAGAAGGCGGGGCGGGAAGTATCAGGTCCCCGGGAGCTTCCGGAAATCGCGCGTCTCGACGTTCACGCCGGGCGTGGCGGCGCTCGGGCCTTTCTGGGCGCGCAGGTATTCGCCGGAGATCTCGCGACGGACGACGCGCCCCCGCTCGTAGTAGGCCGACACATCGGGTCGTCCATCGCCGTTCAGATCGCGATCCTCGCGCAGGACGGCGCCCGAGGCCGGGTCGAGCACCACCACGATGTCGGGGCGCCCGTCGCCGTTCGCGTCGCGCTCGCGGCGGACGACGTTCTTCCCCGCCGTATCGTAAATCAGCGTGAGCGGCCCTTCCCGATCCTCGATCTCCGAGCGGACGCGACGGCCCCCCTCGAGGAAATCCGAGCGATCGAACTTGCCGTCCTGATTCGCGTCGGTCTGCACCTCCACGAGCTGCTCCGCGCGATAGATCTTCGTCTCGTCCACCTTGCCGTCCCCGTCCCTGTCGCGCGTCTCCCGCGAGAGCCGTCCGCCGAGATAGTACCACCAGTGGTCCGGCCGGCCGTCGCCGTTGTCGTCGGCCTCCTTCTTGGAGGTCACGCCCTGCTCGTAGACGGTCCGAGAAGCGACCTGTCCCGTGTCCGGCCGCACCTGCTCCTCGGCGACCGGTTGTCCCTCTCCCCGCGAGAAGGTCGTGTTGAAGTCCGGCTTCCCGTCATGGTCGGTGTCGCGCGCGAGTCGGGTGACCTGCCCTTCGGTGATCGTGACCCAGGCGTCGAGCTTGCCATCGCCGTCCGTGTCGATCTGCATGTCCTTCACCCCGAGTGGGCGCAGCGGATTTGCTCGGCGGGAGGAGACCGGTGGACCCTGCGCGTAGGGCTGCGGGGTGTAAGCGACACCGGGAACGGGCGCGATCGGCGGTGGATACGAGATTGGCGGCGGCGCGCCGATCCCCGAAGCCGCCGGCGGGAGGGACGAGGGAGGAAGCGTCGCTCCCGGGGACGGCGCGGGTGTGGACGGCGGCGGCCAGGTCGAGTAAGTCGGTCCCGCGGCCGGGGGATAGGGCTGCGTCGTCGCGACAGGGGGCGGGTAGGACGGCGGTGGGGATCCTGCTCCGGCGGCGGGCGGCCAGGGGTTCTGCGAAGGTGTCACGCCACCGGGATAGCCGCTCGAGCCGGCGGGCGGGGAACCGATCCCCGCCGCGGGCGGCGGATAGGAGGGTGCCGGGTACCCGGAGGGGGGCGGAGCTCCAGAGGTCGGGTATCTCGGGTATCCCGGCGAGGGGTAGCTCGGCGCGGGCGCTGGATAGGAGGAGATGGAGCCGCCGTAGGGCGGCGGGGCGTTTCCCGGATACGAAGGCGACGCTTGCGGGTATCCCGATGGGGGCGTGAGCCTGTCGCGCGAGGCCGGATAGCCGTAGGGCGACGGGTAGGTTCCCGGATAGGAAGGCGACGGCTGCGGGTATCCCGGGGGCGGCTTGATCCGGTCGCGCGAGCTGGGGTAGCCGTAGGGCCCGCGGGAGTTCGCCGCTGTGCGGGACCCTCCGATGACGTAGCCGCCGGATACCGGCGCCTGCGATGATTGGCATCCCGTGGCGGCGGCGAGCGCCGCCGCGGTGGCGAGCAGCCGGATCGCGAATCTCATGTGGCTCCTCCCCTGCGCGGCGTCGCCGGCGCCGAGCGCGACAGGGGCGCGGCGGACGCGCCGCCGGCGGAGGGGAGGGCGGGGAAGGGCTTCGCGCGCTCGGCGACCGGTTGCCGGCTGGCCACCTTCTCCTGCTTGGCCACCTTGCCGCCCGCGTAGGTGAAACGCACGTCGATCTTCCCGTCGAAGTTGGTGTCCTCCTCCTGCAGGGTCTTGTCGCCGCCCGCGAAGGCGATCCACACGTCCACCCTGCCGTCCTTGTTGGTGTCGGCGTCCTGGCGGAGGAGCGTTTTCCCCTGGTAGACGGAGCGAAGGTCGAGCTTGCCGTCTCCGTCCGAATCGGTCTCCTGGACGACCGTCGTTGCGTCGGGCCACTCGGTGACGGTGTCGAAGCGTCCGTCGTGGTTGGTGTCCTCGAACCTGCGGACGGTCCGCGTGCCCACCGTCTCCTCGATCACGTCCACGCGGCCGTCGCCGTCGGAATCGATCTCGCGGCCGACTTCCTGGTCGCCCTCGAAGCGCGTCGTCACGCGCGCCTTGCCTTCGAGCTTCACCTCGCGGACCGGTTTCCCGCCCGAGAACTCCACGGTCAGCTCGGTCCGGCCGTCGCCGTCCTTGTCCACTTCCCGCCGGACGATCTGCTCGTTCTGGTACCAGGATTTCGTCTCGAAGGATCCGTTGAAGTCCGTGTCGGCTTCCTCGCGATCGAGCTTTCCACCAGCGTAGAAACGCTTCAGGTCCGTCCGGCCGTCCTTGTTCTTGTCGGCCTCCACCCGTGCGAGCGACCCATCGCGATCGTAGAAGGAGAACGTGTTCGCCTCGCCCTCCTTGAGGTGGACGTCCTCCACGCGGGCGATCTTGCCGGCGTCGAGCACGACGATCCGATCCGTCACACCGTCCCCGTTGGTATCCTCCTCCTGCTTCACGGGGAGGTTCTTCGCGTAGGTGATGACGCGCTCCTTCTTCCCGTTCCTGCCGATAGTCGTCTTCTTCGCGAGATTCCCGGCGGCATCCAGCTCGAAGAGGGTGTCCGGTTTCCCGTCGCGGTCGGAGTC
>JBGPLH010000046.1:0-14719 GCA_041486365.1 Thermodesulfobacteriota bacterium
CCAGGACTTCACCGTATTCGGCGGGAGCCTATCGGGCGCCTTCGCGGAGAAGGTCGTCAAGATAATGGATCTCGCGATGAAGACGGGCGCTCCCGTGATCGGGCTCAACGACTCGGGCGGCGCCCGGATCCAGGAAGGCGTGGTGAGCCTGGCGGGCTACGCCGACATCTTCCAGCGCAACGTGATGGCCAGCGGCGTGATCCCCCAGATCAGCGCCATCATGGGCCCCTGCGCCGGTGGCGCCGTGTACTCCCCCGCGATGACCGACTTCATCGTGATGGTGAAGGACACATCCTACATGTTCATCACGGGCCCGGACGTGATCAAGACGGTGACCCACGAGGAGGTCACCAAGGAGGAGCTCGGCGGCTCGATCGCCCACAACACGAAGTCGGGCGTCGCGCACTTCGGCGGCAAGGACGAGAAAGAGGCGCTGCTGATGATCCGGACGCTGCTCTCGTTCGTCCCCCAGAACAACATGGAAGACACGCCGGTCATCTCGAGCAACGACGATCCCAACCGCCGCGATCCGAAGCTTCGCACGCTGGTCCCCGACAACCCGAACAAGCCCTACGACATGAAAGAGCTGATCCTCTCCATCGTGGACGATCACTTCTTCTTCGAGGTCCACGAGCACTACGCGAAGAACATCATCGTGGGCTTCGCCCGGATGAACGGCCGCTCCGTCGGGATCGTGGCGAACCAGCCTGCGGTCCTGGCAGGCTGCCTCGACATCGAGTCGTCCCTCAAAGGGGCGCGTTTCGTGCGTTTCTGCGACGCCTTCAACATCCCGATCCTCACCTTCGTGGACGTGCCGGGCTTCCTCCCCGGGACCGCCCAGGAGTTCGGCGGGATCATCAAGCACGGCGCCAAGCTCCTCTACGCCTTCTGCGAAGCCACGGTCCCGAAGATCACCGTGATCACCCGAAAGGCCTACGGCGGCGCCTACGTGGTCATGTCCTCCAAGCACATCCGGGGCGACGTGAACTTCGCGTTCCCCACCGCGGAGGTGGCGGTGATGGGCCCGGAAGGGGCGGTGAACATCATCTTCCGCGACGAGATCGCCGGCGCGGAGGACGCCGTCGCGGAGCGCGACCGGCTCTCGAGCGATTACCGGGAGAAGTTCGCCAATCCCTACAAGGCGGCGGAGCTTGGCTACGTGGACGAGGTGATCCGGCCGGAGGACACCCGCCCCAAGATCATCCGCTCGCTCGAGATGTTGAAGAACAAGCGGGACACCAACCCGCCCAAGAAGCACGGGAACATTCCCCTGTGAGGCCGCGCCGCCCGCGGTCGTCCGGAGCGACCATGTTCAAGAAGATCCTGGTGGCCAATCGCGGGGAGGCGGCGGTGCGCATCCTCCGTGCGTGCCGCGAGATGGAGATTCCGAGCGTCGCGATCTACTCCGATCCCGACCGTTCGGGCCTCCACGTCCGGTTCGCGGACGAGGCCTACCGCGTCGGACCGGCCCCCGCGCGCGAGTCCTACCTCCGGATCGACACGATCATCGATATCGCCCGGAAGACGGGGACCGAGGCGATCCACCCCGGATACGGCTTTCTCTCGGAGAACCCCCAGTTTGCCCAAGCCTGCGCCGACGCGGGGATCACCTTCATCGGGCCCTCGCCCTCCGCGATCCGCGCGATGGGGGACAAGATCGAGGCGCGCAAGCTCATGGTGGAGGCGGGCATCCCGGTGGTTCCCGGCGTGACGAGCGAGCTCGACGACGAGCAGGCCGTTCAGGCGATCAAGAAGATCGGGCTTCCGGTCATGGTGAAGGCGGCCGCCGGCGGCGGCGGCAAGGGCATGCGGCTCGTCAGGGAGGAGTCGCAGATCGCCTCCGCCCTCCGCTCCGCCCGCTCGGAGGCGCTCTCCTCCTTCGGCAACGCGGCGATCTACATCGAGAAGGCCATCGAAGACGCCCGCCACATCGAGGTGCAGGTGCTCGGGGACAGGTTCGGGAACCTGATCCACGTGGGTGAGCGCGACTGCTCGATCCAGCGGCGGCACCAGAAGGTGATCGAGGAGTGCCCCGCACCCGGGCTCTCCGACGAGCAGCGCGAGCGGATCCGCGAAACCGGCGCCCGCGCGGCGCGCGCCGTGAAGTACGAGAGCGCCGGGACCGTGGAGTTCCTCTACGACAGATCGGGGGAGTTCTACTTTCTCGAGATGAACACGCGGATCCAGGTGGAGCACGCGATCACGGAGCGCACGACGGGGATCGACCTCGTGAAGGCGCAGATCCGGATCGCGGCCGGCGAGGAGCTCTGGATCAAGCAGTCCGACGTGGCGATCCGCGGGACCGCCATCGAGTGCCGGATCTATGCGGAGGACCCCTACAACAACTTCATGCCGAGCCCGGGGACGATCACCGTGTTCCGCGTCCCGGGAGGCCCCGGCGTGCGCCTCGACTCGGGCGTTTACGGGGGCTTCACGGTCCCCCTGGACTACGACCCCATGGTGGCCAAGCTCATCGCCCACGGCGACACACGCCACGAGGCGATCGAGCGGATCACCCGGGCCCTGCGCGAGTTCACGATCAAGGGGATCCGCACCTCGATTCCCTTCCACCTGCGGGTGATGAAGCACCCGCGCTACATCGCGGGGGACATCAGCACGACGTTCGTCGAGAAGGAGTTCCTCGCCAAGGGCCTGAAGGAGGAGCGCACGCACGACGACATCGCGCTGCTCGCGGCGGCGGTGGCGGCCTTCCGCCGCGACAAGGCCAAGGCCCGGGACCTCGCGGCGACGATTGATCGGCGCGACAGCTCCCCCTGGCGCTTCGCGGGCCGGCAGTCGGCCCGGCGGCGTCTGAACACCTGACGGAAGGATCCTGCGTCCCATGATCTACTACGTGACCCTGGCCGGCAAGGAGCACGTCGTCGACGTGAAGGAGATCGAGGCCGACCTCTACCGTGTCGTGGTGGACGGCGTGGAGCAGGTCGTCGACGCCCAGAAGTCGGAGCGGACGGTCTTCTCGCTGCTGGTGAACGGGCGGTCCCACGAGGCCAACGTCACCGAGCAGCCGAACGGGTTGGACATCCTGATCGAGGGGGACTTCTACAATGTCACCGTGATCGATGAGCGGCGACGCAGCCTGGTGCGGCAGGGGGAGATGCAGGCGGAGGGCACGCAGGTGATCACCGCGCAGATGCCGGGCAAGGTGGTCGCGATCCTCGCGGAACCCGGGCAGCGCGTCGAGGCCGGCCAGGGCATCCTCGTGCTCGAGGCCATGAAGATGGAGAACGAGATCAAGAGCCCGATCGATGGCGAGGTGAAGGAGATCGCCGTCGAGGTGGGTAACACCGTCGAGTCGGGGCAGCGGCTCGCGGTGGTCGAGTAGGAGCGAGGCATGGGCACGCGGGACGACGAGGCGAAGGCGATCGAACAGGGGCGGGAAGCCTGGCGCAGGGACGTGCTTGGGCCCGCGCTGGCGAAGCACCCGGAGCGCAAGCCCGAGTTCCGGTCGACTTCCGGCTACCCCTTCGAACCGCTCTACACGCCCGAGCACGTGGCGGGCCTCGACTATCTGCGGGACCTCGGCTTCCCCGGGCAGTACCCGTTCACGCGCGGCGTGCAGCCGACGATGTACCGCGGGCGCCTCTGGACCATGCGCCAGTACGCCGGGTTCGGCACGGCGGACGAGTCCAACAAGCGCTACCGCTACCTGCTCTCGCAGGGCACCACGGGCCTCTCCATCGCCTTCGATCTCCCCACCCAGATGGGCTACGACTCGGACCACCCCATGGCGGCCGGAGAAGTGGGGCGCACGGGCGTCGCCATCGACTCGGTCGAGGACATGGCGGTCCTCTTCGACGGGATCCCCATGGATAAGGTCTCCACGTCGATGACGATCAACGCCACGGCCGCGATCCTGCTTTGCCTCTACATCGCCGTGGCTGAGCGGCAGGGCGTGCCGGCATCGAAGATCAGCGGCACGGTGCAGAACGACGTGCTGAAGGAGTACATCGCCCGCGGCACGTACATCTATCCGCCCCGCGCGAGCATGCGGATCGTGACGGACATTTTCGCCTTCGGGAGCGAGCGGACGCCCCGGTGGAACACGATCAGCATCAGCGGCTACCACATCCGCGAGGCGGGCTCCACGGCCGTGCAGGAGGTGGCCTTCACGCTCGCCAACGGGATCGCGTACGTGCAGTCGGCGCTGGACGCGGGGCTCGACGTGGATCGCTTCGCGAGTCGGCTCGCGTTCTTCTTCAACGTGCACAACAACTTCATCGAGGAGATCGCCAAGTTCCGGGCGGCCCGGCGCATGTGGGCCCGGATCATGCGCGAGCGGTTCCACGCGAAGAGGGACGAGAGCCTGGTGCTCCGGTTCCACTCGCAGACGGCCGGCGCCACTCTCACGGCGCAGCAGCCCAACAACAACGTGGTGCGTGTGGCGCTCCAGGCGCTCGCCGCCGTGCTGGGCGGCACGCAGTCGCTCCACACGAACTCGCGGGACGAGGCGCTGGCGCTGCCCACGGAGGAGTCGGCCACCCTCGCCCTGCGCACCCAGCAGATCATCGCCCATGAGTCGGGCGTGGCCAGCGTGATCGACCCGCTCGCGGGCTCCTACGCGATCGAGGCCCTGACGAACAGGATCGAGGAGGAGGCCACGCGCTACCTCGAAAAGATCGACGCGCTCGGCGGCGCCGTGACCGCCATCGAGCAGGGCTACCAGCAGCGGGAGATCCAGGAGGCCGCCTACCGGTACCAGAAGGCGATCGAATCGAAGGACCAGGTCATCGTGGGCGTGAATGCCTACCAGGAGGAGAAGGAGCCCCCCTTCGACATCCTGCGCATCGACCCGGCGCTCGAGGAGCAGCAGAAGCGGCGCGTGGCCGAGGTGCGCGAGAAGCGGGACCCGGTGCGGGCCCGGGAGGCCCTCGCGGCGCTGCGGGAAGCGGCGGCTGGGAAGGACAACGTCGTGCCGCGGATCCTCGAGGCGGTGAAGGCGAGCTGCACGCTCGGGGAGATCAGCGGGGCCATGCAGGAGATCTTCGGGCGGTACCGGGAGAGCCTGACGATCTGAAGGTTCTCCGGCTGCTGTCGGAAAGAGAA
Organism: Thermodesulfobacteriota bacterium; assembly: GCA_041486365.1. GTDB lineage: Bacteria > JAUYMQ01 > JAUYMQ01 > JAUYMQ01 > JAUYMQ01 > JBGPLH01. Next base: position 5,065 of record JBGPLH010000046.1, read on the forward strand.
CCGGCGCCCTCGGGCGCCGGTTGATTTTTGCTAACCCTTGCGGAGGCCCGGCGGCGGTCCCGGTGAGGTGCCCGGCGGCGGGGCCGGCGGCGGCTCCGGGATGTCCAGATCGAGCGACGTCGGCACATCGGGGAACTGGTGCCGCACGATCGTCATCTCCTCGTCGTCCTCGTCCCCGCCCAGTCGGAGCCGCAGCTCGAGATCGGCCGGGGCCGTCGCCGCCGCGAGCGCGGCTTCCCTGGAGATGAGCCCCTCGCGCAGCAGTCGCAGCAGGTCCTGATCGAAGGTCTGCATACCGAACATCCGCCCTTTGGCCATGTGATCCACGATCTCCGCCGTGCGCTTTTCCTCGCGGATGCACTCGCGGATCACGTTGGTGGCCACGAGCAACTCCACCGCGGGGATAAGCCCCGTACCGTCCTGCCGCGGGAGGAGCCGCATCGACACGATCGCCCGGATGGCGTCCGCCAGCCGTATCCGCACCATGGGTTGCTCGGCCAGAGCGAACGCGGAGACGATCCGGTGGATCGTCCTGAACGCATCGGTTGTGTGCGTGGTGCTCATGACCAGGTGGCCGGTCTCCGCGGCCTTGAGCGCGATGTCGATCGTCTCGGTATCGCGCATCTCGCCGATCATGATCACGTCCGGGTCCTGGCGCAGGGACGCTCGAAGCGCGCGTGCGAAGGAATCGGTATCGATTCCCACCTCACGCTGGACGACCGAGGCCTTGTCGTTGGCGAAAAGGAACTCGATGGGATCTTCGATCGTGATGACGTGGGCTCGCCGGGTGCGGTTGATATGCTGGATGATCGCGGCCAGCGTCGTCGACTTGCCGCTCCCGGTGGCTCCGGTCACGAGGATCAGCCCCCGGGTCTCGATCGCGAGCCTCTCGAGTGTATCCGGCAGGTGCAGCTCCTTGAAGTCGAGGACCTGGGGCGGGATCACCCGGATCACGAGCGCCAGGCTGCCCCGTTGCCGGAAACAGTTCACCCGGAAGCGACCGGCCCCCGTCAGGGAGATCGAGAAGTCCGCCTCGCGTATCGTTTCGGGCTCCAGGCTCGCGTTCGTGGGCGGGCGGATCGATTCGTACAGGCTGCGCGTGTTCGCGGGCGTGAGCGGCGGGAAATTGAGGGGCCGGAGCTCTCCGTTGATCCGCAACAAGATCCGCTCCCCCGCCTTGAGGTGCACGTCGGAAGCGCCCTGCTTCACGGCTGTCCGAAGGATCTGCTCGAGCTTTTCGCGGCCCATGGCCGTCGCGGCCGGATTCTCTTCCATGCGAGCCCTATCGGAGGGAACCGGGCGAATCTTGAGCAAGGACGGCCCGGAAAACGGGGGATCAGGTGCCCTGCGTGGCCGGCGCCTCGGACTCTTCCGCGGCGGGTTTCCTCCCGAAGATCCGAGCGCCAATGAGGCCCAGCTCGAAGAGGAGGTACATGGGAACGGCCAGCATCGTCTGGGTGAAAGCGTCGGGCGACGGCGTGAGGACCGCCGCGGCGACGAAGGCGAACAGGACGGCATACTTCCGGCGCTTGGCGAGCGACCGCGGGTCGACGATTCCAAACCGGGCAAGCAGGACGATCGCGAGCGGCGTCTCGAACACGGCGCCGAAGGCGACGAACATCCAGAAGGCGAAGCTCTGGTAGGAGGCCTGCGAGACGAGCGCTGGGATCTCGGCGCCGCTGAAGCTCGCGAAGAAGGCGAGCGTGGTGGGGAATATGAACTTGTAGCCGAAGGCGGCACCCGCGAAGAAGAAGAACGCGAATGCCAGCGCGAAGGGGATGATGTGACGCCGCTCGTGCGAGTAAAGGCCCGGGGCCACGAACCGCCAGGCCTGGTAGAAGAAGACCGGCAGCGAGAAGAAGAGGCCGGCGATGAGCGAGATCCGAAGCCGGTTCGAGAAGCCCTCCGTCACGGAGAGGTTCACGATCCGGGATCCCTCGGGGAGGACGGCGTCGAGCGGCGCCTGCAGGAACGCCTGCACGGGCTCCGAGATGAACCAGCCCGGGATCATGCTGAGGACGATCGCGATGACGCAGACGATCAGGCGATGTCGCAGCTCGCCGAGGTGCTCGGTGAAGGGAAGCTTCAGGTCATTCACGGGGCTGGGCTACGGCGCCGGGGGCCTGCGCTTCGGTGGGTTCGGGGACGGGTCCGGCGGCCGGCTCGGAGGCGGGCTCTGCCGGCGGCTCGACGGGAGGCGCGGCCTCGATCCCGGGGCCAAGGATGTCGTTCTGGTCCTGCTCCTCGTGCAGATCGCGGGTCAGGCTGTCCTTCACGTCGTCCGCGGCCTTCTGGAATTCGCGGAGGCTTCGCCCGAGCGATCTGGCCAGCTCCGGCAGCCGCCGGGGGCCCAGGATGATCAGGGCGACCACGAGGATGAGGATGAGCTCTGGCGTGCCGATGTTGAACATGCCGGGATTCTATAGACCGCCCGGGGGAGCCGCAAGGCAGGGTTCGACGGCAAAGTCTCGGGTGAAAGGGGGTTCAGGCGCCCGCGGCCAGGGGTTCACCACTCTCCTGGTCCCTCAGGAAGAAGGCCTTGCGGATGACCAGGTTCATGACGTCGTCCCCTTCGGCATTGTCGAGGATGAAACGATGAAGCCGGCGCAGGGTGTCCGCCGGAACCTCTTTCCGGATCCGATCGAGGATTTCCGCGACGTGCTTCTCATCCAGGCGGGCGTAGGCCACCAGCGTGTCGCGCGAGTCGATGCAGACCTCCTCCAGATCCTCCGGCTCGAGCCCGCCCGCGATCTCCTCCACGCCGCGGATGAATCGCCCCACGACGGCGGGGTCGAGGAGGCCGGGAAGATCGGCTTCGATCTGCCGCTCGATGTCCCGCGCCTGCACTTCCAGGGCCACGGCCCGCACCTCGAGCCGCCCCGGCACTACCTCGTAGATCACCGGGCGATCCAGGTGTGTCCGGTGCCGCCGCACCACGATCGTCTCCCCGCCGTCCGTCGCCTCGAAATAGGTGACACGCATCGGGTCGCCCCAGGATCCCTCGCTCACGGAGGACCCCTCCACGACCGCCAGCTGCCCGAGCCGGTGCCGTCCGTGGGCGCGACGGAACTCCTCCTCATCGTCCCGCGGCACCTCCACAGGCTCCACGTCGCCCGCGCGCATGCGCCACGCGGGGGCACGGTTGTGTGCGCCCAGGAGAAGCAGCCGGTTGCAGTCGTGGCAGCGAAGCAGCGCCTTGTTCATGGGACTCTCGTGAAGAGGTGAAGCAGCGCGACGCCCGGGCGTTCCCGACCTCAGACCTCGACGGCGAACGCATCCTCGCGCTTCTCCATGAGATCAAGAAACGCGGCGGTGAGGTGGGGATCGAACTGGGTGCCCGAATGCTTGGTGAATTCGCGGATGATCAGGTCGGCCGGAAGTCCTTTCCGGTAGGAGCGCTGCGAGTGCATCGCGTCGTAGGCATCAGCGATCAGGATCACGCGGGACCCCAGCGGGATCTCGTTTCCCGCCAGCTTGTCAGGGTAGCCGCTCCCGTCGAAGTGCTCGTGGTGGTGCCGCACGGCCCGAAGGATTCCCGGCGCCAATCCCAAGGGTTGGATCAGGCTCTCTCCAATCACCGGATGCTTCATCACGACCATCCGCTCCTCTTGCGTGAGGCGGCCGTCCTTCAGGATCAGCTGATTGGCGACGCCGATCTTCCCCACGTCATGGAGGAAGGACGCGAGGCGGATCTCCTCGCGCAGGTCGGGCTGCAGCCCGGCGTGCTCGGCGAGCAGGCCCGCGTAGTAGCTCACGCGGCGCGAATGTCCGTGCGTGTAGGCGTCCTTGCTTTCGAGGGTATCGGCGAGCACTTCGGCGAACTCGAGCACGCGCTCGGCCGACGCCTTGCTGATCGGCTGGAATGATTCAGTCAGTGCCGCGCGCACCTCCGCCACCAGATTCTCGTCCGTCTCGATCGCACTGAGCGCCACCGTGCCCGGCGTGGAGCGGCCCAGGATGTCGCCCAGGCGGTCGAGGAAGGAGTGGAGACGCGCGCGGGAGCGGCGCTTGCGCAGCGCCCGCTCGACCGTGGCCATCACCTCGATGACGTTGAATGGCTTCGTGATGAAGTCGTGGACGCCGTGGCGGATGCACTCGACGGCGCTGTCCAGCGTGGCGAACCCGGTGATGACGACGACCTCGGTGGAGGGCGACTCGGTCTTCAGCGCGCGGAGGACCTCGATCCCCTTCACCCCCGGCATGTTGAGGTCGAGGGTGACGAGGTCCATCTTGCGTTCGCGCAGCGCCTGGAGCGCTTCCTGGCCGTTGGCGGCGAGGAGGACATCGTAGGAGGGTTTGAGAATGAGCCGGAGCGACTCGCGCGGTCCGCGCTCATCCTCGACGATCAGAATGGATTCCCGGGTGCCCGTGGCAGTCATGGAGTCCTATCGGCCGGCCTTCTCAGATCCCTCTTACGGCCCTGGCCCATTTGAGCAAGAGGCGTACCAATCCAGGGCGGGCCTCCGCTTAGGGTCGGATGGTCGATGCCAATTGGCGGCCCGGATCGAAGCCTCGGAAGGGAGATGGGCCCAAGATATAGGGGCAGGCTGCGACAGAACCCCATATCTAGCGGTCGGGAAGGCCCGAGACAGGGGAGCCTCCCCTCGCGAATTGAAGGGATTTCACCGCCGAAAGGACTCGCGAAGACGCCCTTCATGAGCACGCGATATGTCGGAGGGTGCACGATATCGTACGGCCGGAAGAGGGTCAGGCGGACGAATCAGGTGGGTTTGCTTGGAATTCCGGGAGCTACCGGCAGGCGTTCAATTGTGGACAGGTAACGAACTTCGCGGCCCCGGGAAGGGGGCGTCAGTCCTCCTCCCCCCGGGAAGGAATTCCGAGCTTGTCCATCTTGTACTTGAGCATGCGCCGGGTGATCCCGAGCATGTCGGCCGCCTGGGTTTGCACGTAGTTGCAGCGCTCCAGGGCCGCCGTGATGATGTCCTCCTCGAAGCGCCGCTCGGCCTTCTCGAAGTCGATGTTCCCCGAGAGCACTTCGCGCTTCAGGAAATTGGCGCGGTAATTGTTCACCACCTCGTCGGGGAGGTCCTTCTCCTCGATTGTCTCGGTGTCGGTGAGCGCCACGACGCGCTCGACCACGTTCTCGAGCTCCCGCACGTTCCCCGGCCAGTCGTAGTTCATGAGGAGGTCGAGGGACTTCTTCGAGAATCGCCTGGCCGGGCGCCGGTGATCATCGGCGAGTTTCTTCAGGAAGTGATCGATCAGCAGCGGGATGTCCTCGCGCCGCTCGCGCAGCGGAGGAAGGAAGATCGGCACGACGTTGATCCGATAGAAGAGATCGGACCGGAAGGTGCCCGTCCGGATCGCCTCCTCGAGATCCTTGTTCGTCGCGGTGATCAGCCGCACGTCGATGCGCAGCGTCTCGGTGCCGCCGACCCGCTGGATCTCCTTCTCCTGCAGCACCCGGAGGATCTTCGCCTGCGTGGGCGGTGACAGCTCGCCGATCTCGTCCAGGAAGAGCGTCCCGCTGTCGGCCACCTCGAACCTGCCGACCTGCCGTGCCCGCGCGTCCGTGAAGGCGCCGCGTTCGTGCCCGAACAGCTCGCTCTCGATCAGGGTCTCGGGGATCGCCGCGCAGTTGATCGCGACGAAGGGTTTGTCGCGCCGGGGCGAGTTGTAGTGGATCGCCTTGGCCACCATCTCTTTCCCCGTGCCGCTCTCGCCCGTGATGAGCACCGTGGTCCTCGTGCCGGCGATCTGCTCGATCGTCCGGAACACGCGGTTCATCTCCTTGCTCTTGCCGATGATGCTGCCGAACTGGTAGCGGCGCGTGACCTCCGAGCGCAGCTCCTGGTTCTCGGCTAGGAGCGCCTCCCGCTCCAGCGCATGCTGGATCCGGAGCCTCAGGTCCTCTAGCTCGAAGGGCTTCGTGACGTAATCGTAGGCGCCGAGACGGCCGGCCTGAAAGGCCGTGTGCCGCGTCTGCGTGGCGGTGAGCATGATCACGGGGATGCGGTCGTTCACGGCCCGCAGCCGCTCGAGCGCGACCAGGCCATCCGTCCCCGGCATGAGGACGTCGAGGAGCACGACGTCGGGCTCCTCCTCCTCCAGGAGGCCCAGCGCTTCCTCGGCATTCGCGGCCGTCACGACGACGTAGTCCTGCTTGAGCGCCATCTTGAGCGATTCGCGAACGGAGAGCTCGTCGTCCACGACGAGCACTTTCTTCATGGCCATGAGAGGAGTCCGGGGATCGAGCGTCCCTCTGGGGGAATGCAGCGCGGCGGAATTATAACACGGGTCGATCGGAAGGCAACGGCGCGATCAGATGGTGGACGCGCCCGGTGGGACGGGGAGAAGGATCGTGATCACGCTGTCGCGCTCTCCGAAGGCCTCGACGCGGAGGGTGCCGCCCTGCCGCGCGAGCATCTGGCCTGCCAGCGCGAGCTCGATGCTCCCGGGCGGGGCCTCCGCGGCGGGCTCGCCGGTGAGGACCGACTCCATCCGGGTGAGGAAGGAGTCGGGATTGGAGAAGCGGATCGTCGTTTCGAGCCGGGCGTCCCGGCCGCCCTCGGCAGGGAGAACGGCGGAGGCGAAATGGATGTCGCTGCCCTCGGGCATGAGGTCGGCCGCCTTGGCGATGATGGCGCGCAGGGCGAAGGCGAGCTGCGCCCGGTCGGCGAGCGCGGGCGGGAGATCGTCGCCGCTTTCGCGGAGCACGACGATGCGCTTGCGGAGGAAGGTCTGCTCCTGGTCCTTGAGGGCATGGTCGATCAGCGCGTTCACGTCGACGGCCGTCGGCCGGGGGGCGCCGAAACCAGCGAACATGGAGGCGGCATCCACGAGCGCGTCGATGCGATCCACGTCCTCCCGCACAAGCCGGTAGAAGTTCGTGCGGAAGTCGGGGTCGTCGAACTTGTGTTCGATGAGCTGCGTGAAGGTCTTGATCGCGAGCAGCGGGTTGCGGATCTCGTGGGAGAGGAGCTGAACCAGCAGATCGAGACCGGCCGGGGGCGCGGGGGCCGCTGGGGGCGCGGTTGCGGGTGCGCCTACGGGTGCGGCTGCGCGCGCGGGGCGCAGGGCGTGCGCTTCCCGGGTGGTGGGGCGTGGCGCCTCCACCGGGGCCATCGCATCCGCGTCCTCCACGATACGGATCGCGTCGATCCCGATCTCATCGCCGTCCGTGAGGGCGAGAGCGCGCCCCACGACGGCCCTCAACTCACGCAGGTTTCCGGGCCACAGCCACCGGCGCAGCCGGTCGAGGGCGTCCGGCGAAAAGCGGGCGGGGGCCCGGACGGTGCGGCGCGCCCAGTCGTCCGCGAACGCGCGGGCGAGCGCCTCGAATTCGTCCGTGCGCTCCCGAAGCGGCGGTAGGCGAAGCACCAGCACGGAAAGGGCCTGCCGGAGGTCCTCCCGGAATCGTCCGGCCACGGCGAGATCGGCCAGGGGCGAGGATGTCGTCGCGAGTATGCGGACGCTCGTGCGCCGCACGCGCGGCGAAATGCCGTGGGGCCAGACGCCCTCGGCGAGATCCCGAAGGGCGAGCTGCACGCCGGGGGAAAGGGCGTCGGCATCCTCGATGCACAGCGTGGCGCGTGGGTCCCGGGACGGGTTCGCCTCGGCCAGACGGCCCAGCGCGGCGGCGAAACGCTCTTCATCGAGACCGCGCGCGTCGAGCCGGAGACAGGGCGACGCGTGCCAGGGGCTCCGCCGGTGCACGAGGAGGGCGAGGGCGCTCTTGCCCGTGCCTCGCTCCCCTTCGATCACCATGTGCGCCGTCGTGGCGGCCGCGCGCGCAATGAAGGAGCGCAGGGGTGGCGGCAGCAGTATCCCGGTGTCCGCGCCCGGAAGCTCGGCCTCGCGCTCGGCGCGATCCATCTCCTCCCGCAGCGTCGGGAGCCGGTTGAAACCCGTGAGGATCTCGGAGACGCGGCGGCGGAGGGCGAGGATGTCGAAGGGTTTCGGGAGGATCCCCTCGATGCGGTAATTGAAGATCCGTCGGGCGACGCTCAGATGAACGCTCTCGGCGAGCAGCAGCACCCGAACGTCGCCGTCCGCCGCGAGCACGTCGCGCAGGAGGCCCAGCGGCCGCTCGAGCGGTAGCGAGAGGCCGAGGATCAGCAGGTCGGCGCGCTCCTGCGCCAGCATCGCGGGCACGTCGTCGGCGAGGGAAGCGGTGTCGAGGCTCCACGTGGGCGCGAGGATCATCCTGACGGATTCACGCACGCTCGGAGAATCGTCGACCACGAGGATCTGAGGCATGACCCATCTCGCGAAGCCCGGAGCTTTGCCGGGGAAAGGGAGGAGGGACCGCACGGGTCTGGCCCGGGAGACACGGCCCCGTCGCTATATCAGGGGCAAGGAACATGCCAAGGGATGGGCCCGAGGGGAGGGCTCCCGGCCAGGGTGTGGGATGCTCGAAACGCTTGTCCTGGAAGAGGATTTCGGTTCAGGCGGGACGGCCTAAAATCGCCCGGGAACGCGCCCGTTTCGGCCCAGTAACCCCGATTACCCAATTTGAGAAAGTCTTTTCCTTTGCGCCATCCGGAGCTGCGAGGGGCGGGCGGCTCCGCCGCCGATCAGGCCTGCGGGTCGATCGGCAACGTGATCACGAAGGTGGTGCCCCGCCCGATCTGGCTCGTGACTTCCATGGTCCCGCCATGATCCTCGATGATCCGGTGTGCGACGGCCAGGCCGAGCCCGGTCCCGGTGTCCTTCGTGGTGAAGAAGGGCGTGAAGATCTTCTCGAGATCCTCTTCCCGAATCCCCGCGCCGGAGTCTGAGACTTCGATCTGCACCTGCTGGACGCTCCCCGCCCCGCGGACGGGACGCGCCTCCATGCGAACGCGTCCTCCTTCGCGCGTGGCCTCGATGGCGTTCTTGAGCAGGTTCTGCAGCACCTGCTTGATCTGCTCGGCGTCGAGGACGACCTTCGGAAGCCCCTCCTGCGCGTTCCAGTCGAGCGTGATCTGCCGCTTGACGGCTTCGTTCCGGGCGAGCAGGCCCATCTGCTCGACGATGGCCGCGAGGTCCTCTGGGCGGAGCTGGGGCTCGGTCGGGCGCGCGAATTCGAGAAGCTGGTTGAGAAGGCGCGTGATGCGCTCGACCTCGGAGGTGGTGATCTCGAGGAAGGTGGTCCGGAACTCGGCGTCGTTCAGGCGTTCGGGAAGGAGCTGCAGGAACGTCTTCACGGAAACGAGCGGGTTACGGATCTCGTGAGCGAGGCCGGCGGTGAGCGTGCCGAGGCTCGCCAGCCGCTCGGCGCGCTGCGTGGCCCGCTGCTGGAGCTTCAGGTTCTGATAGAGGCGGGCGTTCTCTATGGCCATGGCGGCCTGATTGCCCAGGGTGGCGAGGAGCTTCAGGTCCTCGTTGCTGTAGATGCCGCCGCCGCGCTTCTTGCCGAGGAGAACCAGGCCGACCAGCGCCCGCTTGGTGGTGAGCGGGATACACGCCTCGCAGTTCAAGCGACGGAGCGTTGCGCCGAAGGAGACCGACAGCGGATCGTTCTCCTGGCGCTCGAGTTCTTCGGTGACCAGCACACGCGGCAGCATTTTCAGGGACTGGATCAGGGGGTCGTCGGACGGAATGCGTGTGCGGTTGGTCCGATCGAGTGCCTCGCCGACGGACGCTTCTTCACGGAAGCCATGCTGGGGCTCGTCGTAGAGGAGGGCCGTGGCCTTGGTGATCTCCATCACGC
>JBGPLH010000047.1:0-14662 GCA_041486365.1 Thermodesulfobacteriota bacterium
CCTCACGAATCCCTTCGGCGGGACCTGGGACCTCGGAGCGCTCTCGGTGCCGGCGTCGGTCCTGTGGATCGTCGGGATCACCAACGCCATGAATCTCATCGACGGGCTCGACGGCCTGGCGGCGGGGATCGGCGCGATCGTCGCGGCGACCCTCTTCGCGGCAGCGCTGCCGGACGGCGCGAGCTTCGTCCCCGTGGCGGCGCTGGCCCTCTCGGGCGCGGCCATCGGATTCCTGCGTTCGAACTTCCCCCCCGCGCGGATCTTCCTGGGCGACACGGGGAGCCTGCTCATCGGATTCGTGATCGCGGTGCTCGGCATGCAGGGCTCGTTCAAGGGGACCACGGCGCTCGCCCTCGTCGTGCCGATCATCGCCCTCGGCATTCCGGTCGCCGATACGGCGCTCGCGATCCTGCGGCGCGGCCGGCAGCGCCGGCACCTGTTCCAGGCCGATCGCGATCATTTGCACCACCGCCTCGTGCGCATCGGCCTCACGCAGCGCCAGGCCGTGCTCGTTCTGTACTGGGTCTCGATCTTCCTGGCCGGGACCGCGATCATGCTCAAGAACCTCTCGCCGCAGAAGGGGTTCCTCCTCGTGGGGATGGCGCTCTCGGCGGGCGGGCTGTGGCTGCGGTCGCTCATCTTCGTCGAGCGGCGCTTCGATCGGCTCTACGGGGCGCTCGGGCGGCTCGCCCGCGAGGGGCGCGCGCCCGACGAGGAGGTGATGGGCCTCGTGAACGGGTTCCACGTTCCGGAGGAGAAGGCCGGGGTGGTGGCGGCACCCGCGGACGAGGCCGGCGGCGACGCCCTTCCGGTGGCGGACCTGATGGGCCGCCCGGGAGCTGCGCGGAAGATCCTGGAGTCCCGGCTCGGGCGGAGGGTGGGAGCGCCATGAGGCCCGTCGATCCGACGCGCGATCTGCTCGCCGCCTGGCTTCGCGCGGCGTTTCTGTCGGAGTGTCCCGAGGCCCTTCGCGAGGGACTTTCGCGAGTTGCGTCATCTGCGGATTCGCAGGGAGCGGACCCCGAGACCCTCTTCGAGCGGGCCCACGCCCAGGGGATCGCGCCGCTGCTTCACGCGAGCCTCGAGCGCTGGGGGCTTCCGGCGGGGCAGGGCCCCTTCGCGCCCTTCGCGCAGGCCTGGGCCGCGACGCTGCGGCAGAACCTCCTCCACCTGGAGGAGATCGGACGCGTGACGACGCGCTTCGCGGAGGAGGGGATGGAGACGATCCTCCTCAAGGGCTCGGCGCTGCTCCTTTCCCTCTACGAGCACCCGGCGCTCCGCCCGATGGGCGACGTCGATCTCCTCGTGCGGGAGGCCGACACGCCCCGGGCCATGGCCGCCGCCGAATCGCTCGGCTACACGCAACTGCGCGAGGGCCGGCGCGCGGAGCTGCTCGCGACGAATCACGAGATCGAGATGGCCCGGACGCTCCCCGACGGGACGCGCCTGTACCTGGAGATCCACTGGCGGCTCGCGCCGCGGCAGGCGCTCTGGCGCGGGCCCGTGGAGGAGCCCCGGGGGATATGGCGCGATGCGCTCCCCTCGGGCGATCCGGCGATCCCGGCGCGCGTCCCCGCTCCCGAGGACGCCATCGTGCTCGCCGCGCTGCACCTGGGTCGGCACGTCTTCTCGCGGGCGCTGTGGCTCTGCGACGTGTCCCTCCTGGCGAGCAGCCCGGAGCTTCTCTGGGAGGACGTGATCACCAAGGCGGGCGAGCGCGACGCGACCTTCGCGCTCTGGGCCACGCTGGAGGGCGCGCGGGCGCTGTGTGGCGCGGAGGTTCCCGGGGCGGTGCTCGCGACGACGCGCCCCGGACGTGTCCGCTCGGCCGCCATCGGCGCCTGCCTCGACCGGGTGGGTCACTTCGGCGCCGGGGCCGCGCTGGCCGAGGAAAGTCTTCCGCCGATCCGGCGATATGGGTTGAAGGTGCTCCTTCACCGTGATACGTTCGCGGCGCTCGGAAGCGTGCTCGGGGTCCTGTTCCCGAGCGACGCGTGGCTCCGCGCCCGCTATGCTCCGGGCCGGGACGTCCCGACGGCGACGCTGCGCCTGGGGCACCTCGCCACCGCCTTCCGCCTGGCGCTCCGTTCCAGGACGCCCGCCTCCCCCCCGAGGAAGTCCGTTTCATGCGCGTCGGCCCGGCCCGCGGCCGGAGCCCGACTGTGACCGGAGGATTCATGCCCGAAATCCGCGTGCAGCGGTACCGCCGGGATCCCGACATCGTCTGCCGTCGCGTGGCGGCGGAGGTGATCCTCGTGCCGATCCGCAAGAACGTGCGGGAGGTGGGGATTTACCGCTTGAACGAGCTGGCCGGGTTCGTGTGGGACCGGCTGGACGGCGCCCGGACGATCGACGACCTCGCACGGGAGATCGCGGAGGTCTATGCGATCGACGAGCCGACGGCCCGACGCGACCTGGACACGCTCCTGGCGAAGCTCTCGCGGATGGGGGGCGTGCACGAGGCATGAGCGCCGGCGCGCCGCGCGCCGCGCAGGAGGGAAGCATGTTGGACGTGACGATCGAGAGCCTTCGGAGCGGGGACATCGGGCGAGGATTCGCCGACGCGATCGCGCGTGAGCGGATCCCCGTCAGCGGGAGCATCGAGCTCCTGCACCCCTGCAACCTGAAGTGCGTCCACTGCTACTGCCCGGAGGGGGAGCCGAACGCGCTGGCCTTCGAGGAGATTCGCCGGATCGTCGACGAGGCCGCCGACGCGGGGCTGCTCTGGCTCCTCATCACGGGGGGCGAGCCGCTCTTCCACCCGCGGTTCCTCGACATCTACACCCACGTGAAATCGCGGGGCATCTTCGTGAACCTCTTCACGAACGGGACGATGATCACGGAGAAGATCGCGGACCACTTCGCCCAGTACCCCCCGTTCTCCATCGAGATCTCGCTGTACGGCGCCACGGAGGAGACCTACGAGCGTGTGACCCGCGTGAAGGGGAGCTACCGGCGCTGCCTGCGCGGAATCGAGCGCATCGTGGCCCGGGGCCTTCCGCTGAAGCTCAAGACGCCCGTCATGACGATCAACCGCCCGGAGCTCGACGACATCGCCGCCATCGCCGAGCGCTACGGCCTGGCCTTCCGCTACGATCCGATCATCACGGCGAAGATGAACGGCGATCGCTCGCCCCTGCGGTATCGCCTCTCGCCGGCGGAGGTCCTCGAGATCGATCTCACGCATTCGGACACGGCGCGGGCCTGGGAGGAGCGCTGCTCGACGCCCGACGAGATGCTCCCGCCGGACAACGTCTTTACCTGCGGCGCGGGGAAAACCTCCTTCCACATCGATCCCTACGGCGGCCTGCACGGCTGCCTGATGACGCGGTCGATCGGGTTCTCGCTGCGGGAGATGCCGTTCCGGGAGGCCTTCGAGCGGATCCTGCCGGCGCTGGGCGGCGCGCGCCGCGAGGGCTCGCGCTGCAACGGGTGCGACACGCACGACACCTGCGGCCGCTGCCCCGGGTTCACCGAGTGGGAGACGGGCGATCACCACGCCCACGCCGACTACCTGTGCACGATCGGAACGCTGCGCAAGGAGATCTTCACCCCGCCGGCGGTCCTCGCCGGGGAGGGAACGATCCCCCTGGCGCTGGTGGGCGCGGAGGCGGCCTCCGGATGCTCCGGAGGCCATTGCGGCCATTGAGGACAAGCGTCTGATCGCCCGGCGGATCGCGCGCCGGGATCAACGCGGAAAACCCCTGAGAGGTGAGGCATGGACCAACGGGACAAGGGAGGGCGGCGGCCCTACACGGCGCCGGACGTCGTCCACTTAGCGCTCGACGTCATGGTGAGCGTGCCGAACAACTGCAAGCTCAGCACCGACAACACCAACGGTCTCGGGGCCCCCGGCCCCTGCACGCAGTCGAGCCAGCCCGGTGTCGCCTGCATGAACGTGGGATCCTGATCGCGATCTGGCTTTCGGACCCGCGGCGACGCGTCCTGCGCATTCCGGAAAGGCGAGGCTCATGAACGTCGATCTGTCCGTCGGCGGCGTGCGGATCCGTATAGAGGACCCGACCCGCGAGTGGCGCTTCGCGCCGCTGGACCCCCATGCGGCCTTCGTCGTGAACGGCAGGGCAGAGCCGGACATCCGCATGTCGATTCACAGGGGCGACTCCCTCCCCGCTCCGAAGGGCGATCCCGTTTACTCCACCGAGGGCGGCCTCTGGAACCTGCACCGGGAGGGCGGCGATCTCGTCTTCTCCCTGGGCGCGCCCGCCGAGGGCGGCGCGCTCCACCGGATCGCGCGGCTCGATCCCGCCATCACGCGCGGAGAGGTCCGGATCGCGCCCGCGGGGGAGCGCAACGGCTTCCATCCCTATCCGCTGCGCTATCCGCTCGACGAGCTGATTCTGATCAACCACCTGGCCCGCCGGCGCGGGACGATCCTGCACGCCTGCGGCGTCGTCCTCGGAGGCGCTCCACCCCGCGGGTGGCTCTTCGTCGGGAAGTCCGGCGCGGGGAAGAGCACGCTCTCGCGCCTGTGGAGAGAAGCGGGCGGCGCGGAGGTCCTCTCCGACGATCGCGTGATCCTGCGCCCGGAGGGCGAGGGCTTCCGGCTCTACGGCACGCCCTGGCACGGTGACGAGCGCGTCTCCTCCGCGGTGACGGCGCCGCTGGATCGTATCTTCCTCCTCGCCCACGGCGCGGAGAACCGGATCACGCCGGCCGGGCCCGAGGAGGCGCTCGAGACGCTTCTCCTGAATTGCTTCGCCCCGTTCTACGATCGTGCGGGGATGGAGTGGACCGTGGACTTCCTGCAATTGCTCCTGCGGCGGGTGCCGGTGGCGCGCCTGGAGTTCGTGCCGGACGAATCGGCGATCCGCCATCTCCGGGAGGCGCGGCCCTGAACACGCGATTTCCGACCTACCATGCCGCGCTCTGCGACGCGGTGGCCGCAGGGCTCGCGGCCGGGGCCGCCGTGCGCCTTCGCGCCCGGGGTGCCAGCATGCGCCCGCTCCTGCGTGACGGCGAGGAGCTGCGGATCGTCCCCGCGCCGTGGTGGGTTATCCGACCCGGCGACATCGTGCTCGTGAGCACGCCCGGCGGCGCCGCGCTTCACCGCGTGATCGCCCTGGACGCGCGGGCCGCGACACTCCGCACGAAGGGGGACGGCGAGCGGGAGCCCGATGGCGCGCTGCCCTTCGGCGCCGTCGTGGGGCGCGCCGACGCGGTGCTCCGGCGGGGCCGCTGGGTCGCGCTCGACACGCCCGCCCGTCGCCTTTTCGGGCGCGTCGTCTGCACCCTGCTCTCGCCCCGTGAGTTCCTGCGCGGGGCGGCCCGCAGGCTCCTGCGCTGGAAATCCCGCGTCCCGGGCCCGCGGTTTCGCGGACTCCTCGGGCGGGACCTTCGGTGAGCCTCAACCCGAACATCTTTCGTGAATACGACATCCGCGGCGTGGCGGGGCGGGATCTCACCGCCGGGACCGCCGAGCTGATCGGCCGCGCTATCGGCACCTTCCAGCAGGACGAGGGCAAGCGTCGCATCACCCTCGCGCGGGACTGCCGGCTCTCCTCCCCCGAGCTGCACGGGGCCTTCCTCGCGGGCGCCCTCGCCACGGGCCTCGACGTGATCGACGTCGGCGTCTGCCCCACGCCGCTCCTGTACTTCTCCATCCGGCACTACCACGCCGACGGCGGCGTGATGATCACGGGGAGCCACAACCCGGCCGAGGACAACGGCTTCAAGGTGTGCGTGGGGCCCGACACTATCCACGGAAAGGACATCCGCCGCCTGCTCGAGATCGCGCAGTCCGGCGCGTTCCGCACGGGGAAGGGGAAGGTCGAGCAGGCGACGATAGTTCCCGAGTACCAGGACCACGTGGCGTCGACGGTGCGGCTCGTCCGGCCCTTGCGGGTCGTCGTGGACGGAGGCAACGGCACAGGTGGCGTGGTGGCGGTGCCGCTGCTGCAGAGGATGGGCGCCGAGGTGATCGGCCTGTACTGCGAGATGGACGGGCGCTTCCCGAATCACCACCCGGATCCGACCGTCGAGGAGAACATCGCCGATCTCCGGCGCGTCGTGCTGGAACGGCGCGCCGACGTCGGGATCGCCTACGACGGCGACGCCGATCGGATCGGCGTGATTGACGACCGGGGGCGGACGATCTGGGGCGACATGCTTCTCCTGCTGCTCGCGCGGGAGGTGCTCTCCCGACGGCCCGGCGCCGTGATCATCAGCGAGGTGAAGGCATCGCAGAACCTCTACGACGACATCGCGGCGCGGGGCGGCCGGCCCATCATGTGGAAGACGGGGCATAGCCTGATCAAGGAGAAGATGAAGGAGGAGGGGGCGGCGCTGGCGGGCGAGATGAGCGGGCACATCTTCTTCGCCGATCGCTACTTCGGATTCGATGACGCGATCTACGCGTCGGCCCGCCTGCTCGAGATCCTCGCCGCCTCCGACCGTCCCCTGTCCGAGATGCTGGCCGACGTCCCGCCCACGCACGCGACGCCCGAGATCCGTGTCCCCTGTCCCGACGACGAGAAGTTCGACCTCGTGGCCCGCCTGCGCGATCGCATCCCGGCCATCGCGCCCGAGGCCCGGGTGATCGACGTGGACGGCGTGCGCGCCGTCTTCCCCGACGGCTGGGGGCTCGTACGCGCCTCCAACACGGGCCCCGTCCTCGTCCTGCGCTTCGAGGCGCGAACCCCCGAGCGCCTGCAGGCCCTGCGCGACCTCTTCGAGGGCGCAATCCGGGACCTGCGCGCCGCCTGATCCGTCTTCCCGAACTTCCCGACCCGCGCGTCCCCGATCCCTCCACCGGTCCCTCAAGCCCTCCGGGATCCCTGCCGAACAACGAAGGGGGACCCGTTCCGGGTTCCCGCGCCCATCTCGGCACGCATGCGCCTGTGCCCGGACGCCAGCCCCGCGGATACGTCCGTGAAGAATCCGACCCTGCTCCTGGTGGATGACGAGCCCGCGGTGCTTTCCTCGCTGCGCAGGGTGTTCCGCGGTTCCGGCTACCGGATCCACACGGCCGACAGCGGCGAGAAGGCCCTCTCGATTCTCGGCGAGGAGCCCGTCGAAGTCATCCTCACCGACCATCTCATGCCGGGGATGACGGGCATCCAGCTCCTCCGTGAAGCCAAGCGTCGGGCGCCCAACGTGTTCCGGCTCCTCGTCTCCGCCTACGTGGACACCGAGTCGATCCTCTCGGCGAGCAACGCCGGGGTCGTCCAGCGGTTCATCATGAAGCCCTTCGTGGACGAGGATGTGCGCGCCGCCGTCGAGGAATTTCTCGATCGCAGGGAGGTGCGCGAACGCCGGGACTTCCTCGAAGCGCTGATCGAGAGCTGCCCCGACCCGATCGTCATCACCGATATGAGTGGGCGGGTCACCTACGTGAACAGCCCCGCGAGCGAGTTCCGCGGGGAGCCTCCCGAGCGGCTGATCGGGACGGACGTCGGGGAGATGTTCGCGCAGAGGGACACGGAGGTCGAGGCGATTCGAGCGCTGTTGAAGCGGGAAGGGCGGGTGAGGAGCTACGAGACGGAGGTTCTCACCCACCGCGGGGCCGTCCCGATCAACCTCTCGATGGCCCCCTTGCTCGACGCGAAGGGGCGCCGCCAGGGGTTTTTCGGCATCGCCAAGGACATCAGCCAATGCAAGCGGGTCGAGGCGGAGCTGCGTTCACGGAACCTGGAGCTCGCGGCATTGAATCATTTTGCCAGTGCGGCCATGAGGCGCCTGGATCCTGAATCGATCCTCGATCGGGCGATCGAGGCACTCGTCCAGGTGAGCGAAGTGCAGGCCGCAGGTCTCTACCTGTACGACGCCGAGGACGCCTGCTTCCGGCTCCGGGCCCACCGGGGCATCGGAGAGCGGCAGGCGGCGCCATTGGCGACTGTCTCGCGTTCCTTTCTCCGCCGATATCCCGAAGGGGACGCGCTCGTGGTGAATTCGGGTGAGGCGCTTCAGGCGACCGAGGAGGGACGGGCGCTCGCGCGCGAAGGGTTCGGCATGGCCGCCTACACGCGGATCCTCTGGAACGGCGAGGTGAAGGCGCTCCTCGTGATCGCGCGGAGGGACGCACTCCCGCTCAATGACTCGATCGCGCGACTTCTTCCTGCGATGGGCGCGATGGCGGGCACCTGGATGGAGAACAGCCTCCTCTTCGAGCGGACCAAGTCCGTGGCGAACCGGGCTGCGCTCCTCCATGGAATCGCCAGCGCGGCCCAGAACTCCCTGGACGTCGAGGAGGTGCTCGACAGCACGGCCCGCTGGACCGCCACCGCGCTCCACGTGGACCGGGCGCTGGTGGCGCTCTTCCGCGAGGATCTCTCGGGCCTGGAGACCTGCCGGGGCCTGGGCGGTTCCTGGGGGCCCGCGGACTCGAAGGAGCCGGGGATCACGCCCGCGTGTCTCGCTGAGTACCGCGCCGAGGGCGCTCTCGTGGTGGACGACATCGCGAAGGATCCGACCGCGACCCGGTGCCTTCCCTCGAGCTTCCGGCGGGGCCTTCAGGCCTTCGTCGAGGCCCCCCTCCTCTATCAGGAGGAGCTCCTCGGCGTGTTGCAGGTCGGCGCCTCGTCCCCGCGCCGCTGGAAGCGGGAGGAGATCGGGCTCCTGGAGGACGTCGCGCTGGAGCTGGCGCTCGCGGTGCGTCACGCGCGGACGGTCCGCGAGCTGCGCCGGACGCTCGATGCGCTGGAAACGGCCAAAGCGGCCGCGGAGCGCCGGGCGGAGGAGACCACGGCGCTCTATCGCCTCTCCAGGGCGCTCACGCACGTGCTGGACTTCGACGATCTGGTCGCGCTCACCGCGGAGTCCGTGCTGACGGCCACCCGCGCGCGTGCCGCGGCGGTGATCGTGAACCATCGGGGCCGAGCGCATGCCGCGCTCCTGGCCTGCGGGGAAGTCGAGGACGAGGAAACCGGGGCGCTGCGCGAGGCGATCGCCGACGCGGCCCAGACCATCCTGGGAAGCCCGCCCGACAACTTCGATAGCGCGCCCATCCGGAGCGCCGGGGCCTGCGGGTTGACGGAATCGGCTGCGTCGACCGAGGAGGTCCCGCGCGCGCCGGACCTGGTGATCCCCTTCGGGATCAAGGACCGGGAGGCGGGGTTCTTCTGGATCCGGCCCCACGGGAAGCAGCCCTTCGCCGAGTGGGAGAAGAAGCTGGCCCGGACGATCGCGCTCCAGACCGCCTCGACGCTGGAGCGGCTCCTGGACGCCATCGACACGGAGCGCCGCAAGATCGAGGCAATGGTGGAGGGGATGATCGAGCCGGTCGTCCTGCTGGATGAAAGCTTCTCGGTGCTCTGCATGAACGCATCGGCGCGGCGGCTGCTCGATCTGGAGCATCCGCAGGCCCGCTTCGATCCGTCGCGCGTCCGGCCTCCCTCCCTCCGGCGGATGTTCCTGCGCGCCGCGCGCGATCGGGAGGACGCGCTCCTGGAAGAGGACATCCTCTTCGAGGGGCCCGAGCCCCGGGTGTTCCACGTGGCCCTCTCGCCCGTCGCGGACGGTGCCGGTCGGCGCATAGGGACCGCGGCGCTGTTCCACGACGTCACGGCGCGGCGCGAGGTGGAGCAGATGAAGTCCGTGTTCGTGGCCATCGTGTCCCACGAGCTCCGGACGCCGCTCACCTCCATCAAGGAGTCCATCGCGCTCCTGCTCGACGGCGTGATGGGGGCCATCAGCGAGGGGCAGCGGGATTTTCTGGAGATGGCCGACCGCGAGACCAACCGGCTCGTCCGGCTGATCAACGACGTGCTGGAGCTTTCCCGGATCGAGTCCTCGCGCGTCCGTCTCAGACGCTCTTTCGTGTCCCCCCAGGTCATCGCCCGGTCGGTCATTGACTCCGTCGAGATCGCGGCCGAGCGCGCCGGTGTCCGGCTCTTGCTGGATGCGCCCGAGGGGCTTCGGAACCTGCTCGCCGACCCCGATCGCATCACCCAGATCCTCCTCATCCTCATGGACAACGCGATCAAGTTCACGCCCGCGGGGGGATCGGTGACGGTGAGCATCGCCGACGGCCCCGACGCGGTCGCGCTCCGTGTGTCGGACACCGGGTGCGGGATTCCGGAGTCGGAGCTGGAGCGGATCTTCGAGACCTTCCACCAGGTGCCCCAGGACGGAGAGCCGCAGGGGCGCGGGACGGGCCTGGGGCTGTCCATCGCGAAGCGGCTCATCGAAATGCACCGCGGGACGATCCGCGCGGAAAGCCGCCTCGGCGAGGGGAGCACCTTCACGATCATGCTTCCACGGATGGACGCATCCCGCGTCGTCGAGGAATACCTCGAGGGGCAGATGATCCGGGCGCGCACGGAGGAATACGGAGTCGGGCTGATCTCGGTGGTGCTGGAAACGACAGGGAAGCCGGGCCCGGCCGATGCGACGCTTCGCGAATGCGCCGGCGAGCTATTGCGAAGGGCCCTGTTCAAGCCGGGGGACAGGGTCTTCCCGCACGGTCCCGATCGCTTCCTGATCGCGATCGACCACACCCAGGCCCCGGGCGTACGCGCCGTCCAGCTCCGGCTCGCGGCCGCCCTGCGGGAAGGGATCCAGGTACCCGCGGAGCGTTGGACCGCCACCTGGGCCACCGCGGTATATCCGGACGACGGCGTCTCCCCGGCCGAGCTGCTCGAAGCGGTGGGGGTCCTCTCGCCGGGCCCCGCGGAGGGGGGAGTCGCCGCCCCGCCCGGGTCAAGTCCGTCCGCCTAAGTGCCGAAAAACAAAGGAAGGGGATCCCTCCGGTCAGGGAATCGCCTCTTGTGACAGGAGAGGAAGGGACGAGAGAGGAACAGCATGCCCGGCAAGAAACGCATCCTCGTCGTCGATGACGAACCCGGCATCCAGGCGACGCTTCGCGCCCGCCTCGAGGCGAACGGATACGACGTGCTGCTCGAGTCCGACGGGGAGGCGGGCCTCCAGCGTGCACGGGAGGAGAAGCCCGACCTCATCCTGCTGGACCTCATGCTTCCCCGGCGCGACGGCTACAGCGTTTGCCGCCTCCTCAAGTTCGACAACCGTTTCCATCACATCCCCATCATCATGCTCACCGCGCGCGCCCAGGAGCGGGACCGGAGCCTCGGACAAAAGACGGGCGCCGACGCCTACATCACGAAGCCCTTCGACGCATCCCACCTCCTGGAGACGATCCGGCGGCTGCTGGATGCCGGGGAGGATCCCCCGGCGGGCGGGGACACGCCATGACCCTCAACGCGCGTCCCATCGGGCAGATCCTCCTGTCCAAGGGGCTGCTCAGCGAGGCGCAGCTGGAGGAGGCCCTCGCGCGCCAGAAGGCCTCGGGCGGGAAGCTCGGCGCCGTGTGCGTCGCGCTGGGCTTCGTCTCGGAGGACGATCTGCTCGACGCGCTCGAGGTGCAGCTCGGCCTGCCGCGCGTGCGGCTGGACGCCTACCTGATCGAGCCCGAAGCGGTCGCGCTGGTCCCGCATGCGGTCGCCCGGCGCCACGGTCTGATCCCCATCTTCCGCATCGACCAGACGCTCACGGTCGCCATGGCCGACCCGCTGAACGTGTACGCGATCGACGAGGTTCAGCAGATCACCGGCCTCGACATCGATACCGCGATCGCCTCCCGCGGCGAGATCGACGACGCCCTCCGCCGCCACTACGGGACGGCGAGCACCCTCCAGCAGATGGTGGCCGAGATCGATTCGACCTCCGCCGCCGAGGCGAAACCGGCCACCGCGGAGGCCCTCGCGGAGGACGGGCCGGTGATCCGCCTCGTGAACGCGCTCCTTTCCCAGGCGATCGGCGATGGCGGGAGCGACCTCCATCTGGAGCCCACGCCGTCCGGCGTGAGGGTCCGCGTGCGCGTGGATGGTGCGCTTCGTGAAGTCTCGCGCCTCCCGCGCGCCATGCACGCGCCCGTGGTCTCCCGGATCAAGGTGATGGGCCACCTCGACATCGCCGAGCGGCGGGTCCCGCAGGACGGGCGGCTGCAGGTGCAGGCAGGCACCCGCATGGTCGACATGCGCGTGAGCACCTTTCCCACCCATCTGGGTGAGAAGGTGGTCGTGCGCGTGCTCGACCCGTCGCGGGTACCCATGGAGCTCGATCAGCTCGGCATGGAGCCCGACACCCGGGAGGCGCTGGAGGAGGCCATCGCACGGCCCACCGGGATCGTGCTCCTCACGGGTCCCACGGGGAGCGGCAAGACGACGACGCTCTACGCCGCGCTCAGGCGCGTCGCGACGCTCGAGAAGAACGTCATGACCGTGGAGGACCCCATCGAGTACTTCCTGGACACGGTGAACCAGACGCAGGTGAATCCCCGCGCGGGCCTCACCTTCGCCACGGGGCTCCGGTCGATCCTCCGGCAGGATCCCGACGTGATCATGGTGGGCGAGGTCCGCGATCAGGAGACGGCGGAGATGGCCATCCGAGCCGCCATGACGGGGCACCTCATCCTCTCGACGCTCCACACCAACGACGCCGCGTCCGCCCTCTCCCGCCTCGTGGACATGGGCGTGGAGCCCTTCCTCGCCGCATCGGCCGTGACGGGCATCCTGGGGCAGCGGCTCGTCCGGGTGGTCTGCCCGGCCTGCGCAAAGCCCTGCACGCCCGCCCCCGAGACGCTGGCGCGCCTCGGGCCCGACGCGCGGATCGTGACCGAGGGGCTGCGGCGCGGCCGTGGCTGCCCGCGTTGCCGGGAGACGGGATACCAGGGCCGCGTGGGGATCTTCGAGCTCCTGCGAATGGATCCGGATCTCGAAGACCTCGTCTCCGCCAACCCCCGCGCGTCCGCGATCCGCGCGAAGGCCGTGGCGGGCGGCATGAGGACGCTGCGACAGGACGGGTTGCTCCGGGCCGAGCGCGGCGTCACGACGCTCGAGGAAGTGCTGAGGGTGACCTGAGATGCCGACCTTTTCCTACGCGGCGCGCGACGAGCGGGGGAAGCGGATCACGGGGATCCTGGAGGCCCTGGACGCGGACGCGCTCGCGCGGCGGCTCGCGGCCACGGGCCACATGGTCACCCGCATCGAGGAGCGTTCCGGGCGGACGCGATCGTTCCCGCTCCCCGCATGGCCGGGAGGCGTGGCGTCGCGGGATCGGATCGGCTTGTACCTGGAGCTGGGGACCCTCCTGGGCGCGGGGATTCCGCTCACGACGGCGCTGGGCGACCTGGAGGAGGGAACGGTTCATCGGCGCCTGCGCGAGGCGCTGGGAGAGGTGCGGCGCCTGGTGGAGCAGGGCGGGAGCCTCTCGGCGTCGATGCGCACCCGTCCGCGGGTCTTCGACGCGCTCACCTGCGATCTCGTGGAAGCGGGGGAGACCACGGGGAGGCTCGACGAGATCTTCCGGCGGCTCGCGCGCTACGCGGGGCGGGAGGAGGAGATCGTCACGCAGGTGCGCGCGGCGGTGCGTTATCCCGCCCTCGTGTTCGCGGCCGCCATGGGCGTGGTGGGCATCACGGTCTCGTGCACGCTGCCGGCCTTCGCCCGGGTGTTCGCGCGCATGGATGCACAGTTGCCGATGCTCACCCGGATCTTACTCGCCGCGGGCCTCGGATTGCGGCGCCACGGGCTGGAGACGCTCGCGCTCGTCCTCGCGCTGGCGGCGGGGTCCGCCTGGCTCGCGAGCCGCCCCTGGGCCGCTCCGCGGTTGGACGTTCTGAAGCTGCGGCTTCCCGCCCTGGGCCCGCTCGTGCGCAAGCTCGCCATCGCCCGCTTCGCGCGGACGCTCGGCCTGCTGACGGCCGGGGGGATTCCGATCCTGCAGGCGCTGGATGTCTCGGCGCGGGTGTCGGGGAACCACCGGATCCGCGGCGCCGTCGTGACGGCGGCTGCCGAGGTCCGGAGCGGCGCGGGGCTGGCCGCGCCCCTCGGCCGGAGCGGCGAGTTCCCGCCGGCGGTCATCCGGATGATCGGTGTGGGGGAGCGCACGGGACGGCTGGACGCGATGTGCGAGGCGCTGAGCGAGCACTACGACCAGGAGATCCCGCAGGAGGTGAAGCGACTGACGGCGTACCTCGAGGTCGCGCTGATCGTCGTCATGGGCGCCTTCGTGGCGCTCGTCGCCTTCGCGTTCCTGATGCCGATGGCGCGCATGCTCGATTTGATCTGATCCGGCGCATCGTGCCGGGAGAAGGGCCTCCGAGGAGAGGCGTCCGGGTCCGGACGCCCGTGGAGGCGCGGCAGGGCCCGCCGATTCTAGGGCCGAAAAGGAGAAGCCATGTTCAAGCATCCTGGAATCCTCACCACCGCCGACCGGGCGCGCGAGAGAGCCGGCGCGGGGGACGATCGCGGGTTCACCCTGATCGAGATCCTGATCGTGGTGGGCATCATCGCCGCACTCGCCTCCATGTTCCTGCCCAAGTACCTCGACGTGCAGAAGCGATCCGACCTCGCCATCGCGAAGGCCGAGCTGGCCACGCTTCGCACGTCGATCGTGATCTACAAGCAGGACACCGGGACCTACCCGAACGCGTCGGAAGACATCGTGACCACGGCGGACTGGAACAATTTCCTGCTGAGTAACCCCGGTGTTCCCAAGTGGAAGGGTCCCTACACCGATCGCGTGACGGAGGACCCCTGGGGCCAGCCCTTCGTCTTCGGAAACCACTTCGACGAAACGGCCGATGGCGATCCGATCTCCTACTTGATGAGCTCCGGGCCCAATGGCGCCGTGGACACGACGGACTTCAGCGCCGATTCACCGGCAGGGGACGACATCATTGTGTTCC